>JAIRMY010000203.1 GCA_031258335.1 Spirochaetaceae bacterium
AACCCCAAGGCAGAATAAAGCAGGGGGCGGGTGACTGACACCTTTGCTAATTGTTCATTGAACAGGTATCATAAAAACCGGAAATTAGGAGGCTTGTATCGTGAAAAAAAATAAAAAAATGTATCTTGCGGCGGGCGCGGCGCTGCTGGTTTGTTGCGCGGCGTACACGGGATGCGGCGCGGCGGGGGCGAAGAAGAAGGCGGCGGAAGGCGCGGAGGCGGGGGATTCGAGCGGGCTTGCCGTGCGTTATGCCAAACATTTCGATGTTGAATACCTGCCGGACGGCGTGAAACTTGTAACGGACTACGATGGAAGGCGGGGACTGCTCCTGCCGGAAGGAGTTGACGCACCGGATGCCGAAGCGGATTTCATCCTGCGTACACCGGTAAAAAAGGCGCTTTTCATGTCGTCTACGCAGATTGGTTTTTTGGACGTGCTGGAAGATAAGAGCCTTTACGACAGCGTGGCCGCCGTTACCGTCCCGGTCGAGGACTGGGTCTTAGAACCGGTAGCGGAGGGACTGCGGAGCGGCAGAATACGTTACATAGAACAGAGTACATGGGGCGTGATGGATATTGAGTCGGTGATACGCCTCAGTCCCGACGTGGTTTTTGCCGGAACGGTTGACCCGGGCAGCGATATTTTTTCGCGTTTTGACGAGGCGGGAATCGACTATGTCGTGTTTGGAGAATGGCTTGAAGATTCCACTTTAGGTTCGCTTGAATGGATAAAATTCCTTGCGGCATTTTACAACAAGGATGACGAGGCGGACGCGATTTTTAGGCGGCAATTGGCGCGGCTTGATGAACTAGTAGAACTTGCCGGCGGCATACCTCAGGATGAAAGACCCGTTGTAGCCTGCGGCAGCGCCTATGACGGCGTAGTTTACGCGCAGGGCGGCGATTCGATTGCAGCCAGTGAGTACAAGCGCGCGGGCGGGCGCTACTTTCTAGAGGAAGGTACGGGCGGCGGTACGCTGCGCATCACCCTTGAGGATTTTTTTAGCAGGGCGCGGGATGCGGATATTCTGATTTACAATTCCATGATTAAGTACACACCCGATAAGACGGCGCTTTTGGCGGAAAGCCCGTTGTTTTCATCGTTTAAGGCGTTCAAAAACGATGAGATTTACGTTCTTTCCTCCGGTTACTACATGAACGGCGCAAGGATAGACGTAAAGTTTGAAGACACGCTTTCTATACTCCATAACGGATTACCCGGACAAGACGGCGGGCGAAAGCTCTCCTTTTACGAAAAACTTCCGGATTAAGCCATGCGGCGTTTTGAAGTGGTATCTCCGTTTGAACCTGCGGGCGACCAGGGGCAGGCGGTTGACACGTTGGTCAAAGGCATAGAGGCGGGGGACAAATTCCAAACCCTGCGCGGCGTTACAGGCTCAGGCAAAACCTTCACGATGGCAAAAATAATCGAGGCGGTACAACAGCCTACCCTGATAATCAGCCATAACAAGACGCTTTCCGCCCAGCTTTACCGTGAATTCAAAGGCTTCTTTCCCTATAACGCCGTTGAATACTATGTGTCGTACTACGATTATTACCAGCCGGAGGCCTATGTCGCCAGCCGCGACCTGTACATAGAAAAAGATGCCTCGATAAACAAAGAGATTGAACGCCTGCGGCTCTCGGCGACACGGAGCCTCATGGAACGCAAGGATGTAATCATCGTGGCGACTGTGTCTTGCATCTACGGACTCGCCACCCCTGAGATTTACAAAACGATGACGGCTACCTTCTCCAAAGGCGATACTATAGATGTCGAAGCGCTGATACGCCGCTTTGTCGAGCTACAGTACGAGCGGAACGACGCCGTGCTGGAACGCGGGCGCTTCAGGAGGCGCGGCGATACGCTTGAAATATACCCTGCCTACCTTGAGGACGCTTACCGCGTCGATCTGGATTGGGAGACGGTGAGCCGCATAAGGCGCTTTAACCCTGTGTCGGGCGAGATTTTTGAGGATCTCGACAGCGCCATGCTGTACCCGGCCAAACAGTTCGTGATGCCACGCAGCATGATTTCTGACGCGTTGCCGCTGATAAAAGACGAGTTAGCCGCCCGGTACGACGAGTTAAAAACCGAAGGTAAAAACCTTGAAGCGGAACGGCTTAAGACCCGAGTTGAATACGATATAGAGATGCTGAACGAAATGGGTTACTGTCCCGGCATAGAAAATTACTCCGCGCCGCTTGCCGGCAGAAAACCGGGCGAGAGACCCGACACTTTGATTGACTATATGCCGGAACGACATCTTACATTTATAGACGAAAGCCATGTAAGCCTGCCGCAGATAGGCGCGATGTATGCCGGTGACAGGAGCCGCAAACAAAACCTCGTGGATTACGGCTTCCGCCTGCCCTGCGCTCTGGATAACCGCCCCTTGCGTTTTGACGAATTTTCCGAACTCCTGGACAAGACCATCTATGTGTCCGCCACGCCCGGCGATGCGGAAATAAAACAATCTGTGCGTGTCGTGGAACAGTTGATACGCCCGACCGGGTTACTCGACCCGGAAATCGAAGTGCGCTCCAGCGAAGGCCAAATGGAAGATATTTACGGGGAAATACAGAAAACGATTAAGGCGGGCGGGCGGAGCCTCATTCTCACGCTGACCAAAAAAATGGCGGAGGATCTCACGGATTTCCTCCTGAACCTTGGTCTTAAAGTACGCTACATACACAGCGAGGTTGAAACCATTGAGCGCGTGGAGATACTGACGCAGTTGCGGCAGGGGGACTTTGACGTATTGATAGGTATCAACCTGCTCCGTGAAGGTATAGACCTGCCTGAAGTTTCGTTCATTGCTATTCTTGACGCGGACAAGATAGGTTTTTTGCGCTCGATAACAAGTTTGATACAGATAATAGGACGCGCCGCGCGGAACGCCGCCGGAAAGGTCATAATGTACGCGGACAGGATGAGCGATGCCATGCGTGAGGCGATAAGCGAAACGGAACGCCGCCGCAAAATACAGGTTGAATACAACGCGGCGCACAACATAAAACCGGCGACAGTAAAAAAAGCAATAGCGGCCATTCTGGAACGGCACACGGAAGAAGCGCGTAACGCCGTGGAAAAATCAACGGAAGCATTGAAAAATTCGTACAACATCCTGATTCCCGCCGAGCGCAAAAAACTCATTTCCGCGCTTAACGCGGAAATGCTTGAACACGCCAAAAAACTTGAGTTTGAACAGGCCGCCGTCATCCGTGACGAGATAAAAAAAATCGAAAACTCATAGCCCGCCAGCGGGTTTTAAGGCGCTACCCGCCATTCTTTTATGTTGCGCTTCTCGTAATCAAAACTCACCCCTACCTTGAACAGTTGTTTCCCTCTCCCGCCACACGGCAATAGGTATTCCTTGCTGTCTATCTGCTCCAGTGCTTCTTCGGCGCTCCCGTTCAGCTTGAACTCAAAGCAGTACACGTAGTTTCTCGTCTCCACGAGGCTGTCTATACGCCCCGCCGCGGTCTGCACCTCGGACAGGCAGAATAACCCTAACATCCTGAACACAAGATGTACTATCGTGTGGTAATACTTTTCATCCCTCAACTGTATGCCGTAGGGTATGGACGCGAATATAACCCGTAACGCGTTCATCGCCTCGTCTATATTCCCCTCCGCCAATGCCCGCGCTGCCGTGTTTTGTGCGCTCTCATCACCGGAAATATCGTAAAAATAATCCAGCAATGATTTGGCAAACGCGGAACGTACTTCTTCATTCGGATAATCCAGTAAGTACACGCCGGACCCGCTGTAATCGCTTATCGTCAGGTAGCCGGACTGATACAACACCGCCAGCGCGTTCATGTTTTCCACGTCAAATTTTTGAAAGCTGGCGGCTGAAATCTCTTTCTTTTCTATGTTCAGTACGTCTATCCTCTGCGCCTCTATCAGCTTTATCAAAAATGTAGGCGTTCCTGTGGCAAACCAGTATGTTTCAAAATCGCCGTGGTTATCAAAATGGTATAGCAAACCAAACGGGTTGTACATGGTAAGGTCTTTTCTTGAAAACCTGTAACCGTTGTAAAAGCGCCGGAGTTTGTCTATATATTCCCGCCTCTCCAAACCGTTTTCCGCGATAACCCGTTCTATCTCCGGTTCAAAACAGGTTTCCAACTCCTCCTGCGTTATCCCGCATAAATCGCAGTAATTAGGGTTAAGCGAAATATCTTTTAGGTTGTTCAACTGTGAAAAAATGCTTACATGGGAAAACTTTGTAACGCCCGTCAAAAAAACAAAGCGCAAGAATTCATCGCTGGATTTAAGTACGCCGTAAAATCCGCGCAATTCATTTTTTAGGGTTTCGTGTATTTCTTTTTCAGCTATTGTGTCAAGCAAGGGTTTGTCGTACTCATCGATTATTACTACAACCTTTTCACCGGATTTATGAGAGAGATTTTTTATTAGATTAAAAAATCTGTCGCTAATATCGCCGCCGGCGGCTTGAACGGCATATTTATCTTCGACCATTGACAAAACCGTATTCAGCCTGTTTTCAAGCGCACGGCTTCCAAGGCTCAAATAAGCGGCTGGACTCAGGTCTATACGTATGACAGGGTGTTTTTTCCATTCCCAATCAGAGGCATCTACCGCAAGCCCGGTAAACAACTCCCGCTTCCCTTCAAACAGCGCGGCAAGCGTAGAACACAAGAGGCTCTTTCCAAAACGGCGGGGGCGGGCAAGAAACACGAATTTACCGGAGTCGGTAACCAAGTCGTAGATACGCCCGGTCTTGTCGGCATACACAAGGCGATCTTCGGCTATCTCCGAAAAAGTCTGCACCCCAAGCGGCAACCGGCGCTTCTTCATACACCTATTGTAAAGGGTCTAACCCGCCGTGATAAGCGCCCCTCGCCCCACGATGTAGGTTTCAAACGAGGAGGCGCGGCAGGCTTCAGGTTTGAACGTGTTTAGCGAGGCAAAAGAGGGGCGTAGTTTCTTGATGAAGTCCGCCGTGTCCGCCCCCTGAAAGATTTTCACGCAGAGTCCGCCGCCTTCCTTGAGCGCGGCGCGGGCGTACAACAACACCGCTTCGGCGAGTTCCAGAGAGCGAGCGGCGTCGATGAGCCGCCCGCCGCTCGTAGACGGGGCGGCGTCGCTCAGCAGCAGATCGAAGGGTCCCAGCGCGGCAAGTTCCGAGAGGGTTTCTTCCGTGAAAATATCCGCCCTCTTAAAGAAAAAATTCCCCCCGTCAAACAAGCCACCGTCATACCGCCGTGAAAGCGGCGAAATATCGCAGGCGGCAAGAAAACCACGCCCGGAAAACCTCCGTAAAACGTACAAGCTCCAGCTTCCCGGCGCCGCGCCCAGTTCCAAAACTCTGTAATTCGGGCCAACTTGCCCTTGATTCTTAGGCAAAAGAGAGAATTTTTTGTCGATTTCCTGTAGTTTGTAAACCGAACGGGCGGGGTAGCTTTCTCTTTGCGCCTTTTGCGACCAAAAATCCGGCTTTTCATAGTTTGACACGGCTGTCTCCGGCAAATTAAAATATCGTATGACCCTTGACTATACCTCGCGGCTGCAAAAAATTGAAGCCGTACTGCGGCAATTTCTGCCGCCTGAGCCTAGCGATGACTGGTTCAACTGTAATTTCTTTGCCGACAGATGCGAATTTACAGGAAGCCGGGCGGCGCGTGAACTGGCGGATGCGCTCCTTCTGCCCGGACTTGACCTGTTTAGCCGCGGCGGTAAACGCTGGAGGCCTCTCCTCGCCCTGCTTGTCTGCGAAAGTTTGGGCGGAGGAGACGCCGTCCTCCCGCTTTCTCCGCTCTTGGAATTCTGCCACAACGCCAGCCTCATCCACGATGACATAGAGGATAACTCGGCTGAACGCCGCGGAAAACCCGCCATCCATCTCCTCTACGGCACGGATACCGCGATAAACAGCGCCTGCTTCCTGTACTTCTTGCCGCTGTCCGCCATAGACTGCTGGGACGCCCCGCCTGAGGCTAAACTCAGGCTGTATTCCTTATGGGCGCGTGAAATGAGGGCGCTCCACCTGGGGCAGTCCATGGACATAGCCTGGCACAGGAACGCGGAAACCATCCCCTCCATAGACGATTACCATAAGATGTGCGCGTTAAAGACCGGAGTCCTAGCCCGTCTCGCGGTGAACGCGGGGTGCATCGCCGCCCGCCTCTCCTCCGGAGATGCGGGCGGCGCAAGGCAGCCCCTCCTCCCCACCCTCGAAAAAGCCGCCCAAAACCTCGGTCTAGGGTTTCAGATACTGGACGATGTAAAAAACTTGAGCGAAGGAATCCCCGGCAAGATGCGCGGTGATGATATTATCGAAGGAAAGAAAAGCCTCCCCGTGCTGCTCTACCTGCACGGCGCATCCTCAACTGAGGAAGCGGAACGCCGCCACCGCCTTGTGGTACGCGCCTTTACCGCGTGTAAATCCGCCACGCCGGATACTCTTCCGCCTGAAGCCCGGGAACTCATATCGGAGTTGGATGCCGCGCTATGCCTCGAAAAGGCGCGGTATGAAGGGCGGAGACTTCTCTCCGAAGCGGAAAGCGCCTTCTCCATGATAGTCCCCAACGGAAAGACTGAGGCGGAGGCGCGTGAATTACTGCTAGGATTTTCCCGCCTGATAGGTTGACACGGCAAGCTGGCGTACAACGAGGGCGGCGGCATCTCCCATGTCTGATACCGATGTTTTCCCCAGCACGGCTAGGCGGAATATTGCCGCCTCAAACAGGCTGAAAAGTAGATTACAGGCGGAGCGTATGTTCACATCTTGAATTTCACCCGCCTGTATTCCGTCTATAACCATAGACGCGAGTATATGCCGCGCCCTGACGGTGCGCCTCCGTACACGGTGATCAATGTCATTCTTGTCGTTTTGGGTGAGATCGGAAGAG
>JAIRMY010000243.1 GCA_031258335.1 Spirochaetaceae bacterium
CAACTACTATGCCGGCGCGAAAAAATTCTCTACCGAAACAAACATAATAACCGCCTCTGCGGGGCGGCAAAATCTGCTGGAGGGAATATGTTTAAGGTAAATTCTTTTACAAATAGAAAATCATGCGGACTGCCTGTTTTTTGGGGCATGGTATTCTTGGCCGGCTGCGCCGTTTTAGCCGGTTGCGCCGGTCAAGCGGAGACTAGGGACAGTAACGCTGAAGCCGAAGCGATAGAAGCGGCGGAAGCCGCCCTCGCCGCGATGGATGGCGGCGGCGTAAAAAAAGCTCTCCCCGGCGTTAAAAATAATCTCCCGCCGGCGGGTCAGCCGACGGGTCAACCGGACTGGGTTTTATCGCCGTACAGCGTTTACAATCAGGCGATTTATATCGCCGCGGTGGGACAAGGCGGGAACCGCGCCGCCGCGGAAAGAAGCAGTTTTGCCGCGTTGACAGCGATATTCGGCCAGTCCATACAGGCTGAATTTTCAAATCTTACACATTACAGCGAGGCTGTAAACAACGGCTCGTTAAACGTCTCGGAGAACAACGCCGTGAGCGAAGCGATTAAAACATCAGCCGATATGGACAGTCTCATAGGCGCGGAAATTGCCGATGTATGGTGGGATGCTAAGGATAAGCTGTGGTACGCCGCCGCCGTGCTGGAAAAACAAAAAGCCGCAGCCCTGTATTCGGAATTGCTGCGCGGGAATCAACGTCTGATAAATGAGATTACAAGCATACCGGACGCGGAAAAGAACACTCTGGAATCTTTCTCGCGGTACCAGCTTGCCGCGGCTGTCGCGGACGCGAATCATCTGTACGCCAATCTCCTTTCGGTTTTGGGCGGCGCGGGGGCGGAGGGTACTCTAAAGAAAGGCGGCGATTACCGGCTCGAAGCGGCAAAAATCGCGCGGAACATCTCTATAGCGGTAAATGTCGAAGGAGACAGGCAAAACCGCGTAGAAAATGCCTTTGCCGTGGCGCTGGGCAGGCTCGGCTTCAAAAGCGGCGGGAATAATAACCGCTATGTGTTAAACGCCAAGGTAAGCCTTTCCTCCGCGAGTCTTCCCGGAAACAAAAATGAGTTTTGCCGCTACAACATAGACTCGTACCTCACCGATACGAAGAACGGCGGCAGAATGGCCCCGTACAACATAACAGGGCGCGAGGGTCATACAGCGATGAGTGAGGCAGAGATACGCGCGATAAACGCTGCGGTAAAAAAAATCGAATCCGAATATGAACAGGTTTTTAACGGGTTTTTTTCGACAAACCTGCTCAAGTAAATTTCCAAAAAAGGAGGAATCATGTCGGAAGAATCTATCAAACTAAACCACGTTAAGTACAATTTGCAGTCGTGGTCAAAGCAAAGGGGGCTTAACCCCATCATCATCGAAAAGGCCGACGGCATCTATATGTGGGACCCGTCCGGCAAACGTTACAGCGATATGTCGAGCCAGCTTGTCAACCTCAATCTGGGGCACGGCAACAAGGCCATCATAGACGCTATCAAAAAACAGGCTGATAAATGCTGCTACATATCGCCGTCTTACGGGAACGAAGCCCGCGGCGAGCTTGCGAAGATGCTGATAGAACTCTTGCCGGATAACTTTGGCAAGGTGTTTTTTACCAACGCCGGCGCAGACGCAAACGAAAACGCGATAAAGATGGCGCGTATGTACACCGGACGTTACAAAGTCTTTTCCCGCTACCGGAGCTATCACGGCTCCACGTTTGGGGCGGGCAACCTCACAGGCGAGCCGCGCCGCTACCCGCTGGAACCCGGCATCCCCGGCTTCGTCAAATTCTTTGACCCCTACATCTACCGGGACGGACTGAAATTCGCCTCCGAACAGGAAGCTTCCGATTACTATGTAAACCGGCTACGGGAACAGCTCGTCTACGAAAACCCCGCAAGCGTGGCCGCCATAATCTGCGAGACGGTAACAGGCTCAAACGGCGCTATCATACCGCCCAAAGGCTACTTTGAAGGGCTGCGCAAGGTCTGCGATGAGTTCGGCGTGATGCTGATCTGCGACGAGGTGATGATGGGCTTTGGCCGTACAGGAAAAATGTTCGCGTTTGAACATTACAACATAAAGCCTGACATCGTGTCGTTTGCCAAGGGAGTCACCTGCGGCTACGTCCAGCTTGGAGGCTGCGCCGTATCGGCAAAAATCGCCGAATATTTTGACGACAACTTCCTCTCCTGCGGCCTCACCTACAGCGGACACCCGCTTGCCTGCGCCGCCGGCATCGCCGCGCTCAATTTCTATCGCGAAAACCGCATCCTTGACAATGTAAACGCCCGCGCCCCTGAACTTGCCGCCATCCTCGCCTCTATAAAAGAAAAGCATGAAATCGTAGGCGATGTCCGTAGCATAGGTCTTTTCGGCGCCGTTGAGCTGGTAAAAAACCGCGAAACCCGCGAACCCCTAGTCCCCTACGGCAAAGACCCTGACGGCGTGATGAAAAAAATAGGCGGAGAACTAGCCAAACGCGGCTTTATGACCTACACACACGAAAACATGATACTCATAGCCCCGCCGCTCATCATCACAAAGGAACAACTCGACGAAGAAATGGCAAAACTCGACGAAGTACTCTCCCGCTAGCGCCTGCCAGCGGGTTTACGCATTGCCTCCACCATGATAAGAGCGATTGGCTAACTGTAACGCCGCTCGAATCAGCAATATGCCGTATTGTACGGCTTAATCAAAAAATCTTCCGGGCCGCTGCCCTTAATTGGCAGTTCACCCTTCCATAAATCGTCAACATTTACTTCAGAGATGAACAATTTATCTTTTTTACACTACTCAAACAGCTTCGTACCGGGAAAAGGATTGACATGGGACAGCGTTGGAATACTGTCAATATCCAGTTTTTCGATTAAACGTATTGTATCACCGTAGCCCACCGGCTCTAACCAAATAATCTATTACTTCTTCATCCAGCGTCCTCACCATTACGCCGTTTGGAAACTCAAAATATATATATTCAGACGGGCGTGGATTATTGACCTAGACGAAAAATGGCGGTTGCCCGGAAAGAAAAACCTAGTCGAAATCAGGCCGCGGGGGTCTGACCGCCTCTCTGACAGGGGATGTCTCATCACGTACGGCGATCAGCCGCTGCACCGCCTTTAGAACCAAGGCCCGGAAAATCAGCTTACCTTTGGGTTTTCAACCTCGGTTTTGTCGGACTGACGGTAGGGCGCGAGGCTCGAAACCAGTTTGACAGGCGCATCTGTCGTATTGATAACGTAGTGAACCTCGCGCGGTTCTATGTGTATGAACTCGCCTTTGGACAGAGTGTGCTTCACGTTATCCACGTATATATCAACGCTTCCTTCCAGAATGTAAAAGTTTTCCTCCATCACATCGTGGTAATGAGCGCGAAAATCGTTTCCCGGCATGAACTGCACGACGGCAAAATTCATCCGCGGTCCCTGCATAAGGTATTTGGGTCCGTTATCCCCAAAACGGTACTCTCTATCTTTTTCATCAACTATAAACATGATTATCTCCTAAATATTTGACGGTATGCGGCGCAGGTCATAACCCGGGGGCGCGCCACATATATTTTGTTATCCCCTCTTCGCTCAACTTTAAGTGAGCGGGGTACGACTCTTGCCATGTTTGGTACG
>JAIRMY010000018.1 GCA_031258335.1 Spirochaetaceae bacterium
GATATGCTGTTAAAGCGGCTCTGTCATATAACTGTTATCGTAGATAGAACTTAGAGGCTGGAGTTTAATGTGGGACAAAAAGTAAATCCAATAGGACTGCGTGTAGGTATCAATCGTACCTGGTCTTCTCGCTGGTATGTTGAGCCAAGTGCGTATGCGGCTACTCTGCATGAAGACCTTAAACTGCGCTCTTATATAGTCAAAATGCCCGAAACCAGGGGCGCGGACATAGCGGAACTGGAGATAATCCGTCATCCGCAGCGCATAACGATTGTTATTCATACCGCCCGCCCAGGCGTGATAATTGGCGTCAAAGGCGTGAATATCGAAAAAATAGGGTTTGAACTGCAAAAACTTGTCAGTAAAAAGATTCAACTCAAGATAAAAGAAGTGCGTAACGCGGAAAACAACGCCCAAATCATAGCGCAGAATATAGCGCGTCAGTTGCTTGCCCGCGGTTCGTTTCGCAGAACGATGAAACAGGCTATAGCTAACGCCGTCAAAAAGGGGAATGCCCAGGGAGTCAAGGTTAGGCTCTCAGGGCGTTTGGGCGGCGCGGAAATGTCCCGCACGGAAGAGGCAAAAGAGGGACGCATCCCGCTTCATACCCTGCGGGCGGATATAGAGTACGGCTTTACCGAAGCCTTCACAACTTTCGGCGCAATAGGCGTTAAAGTCTGGGTGTACAACGGCATGAAGTACGGCAAGGAACAGAAAGAGGACGCGGGCGCAATCGTCCGTAAACGCCGCGACAGAACGCCCGTCAAGGCTGAGGAATAGGGGTAAACGATGTTAAGTCCTAAACGTGTAAGATACCGCAAGGTTCAGCGTGGAAATATGCCGGGAAACGCCACAAGGTGTAATACCGTTGTTTTTGGAGAGTATGCCCTCGTCGCGTTGGAACGTATCTGGCTTACAAATAGGCAGATAGAGGCTGCCCGTGTAGCGATGAACAGGCATATCAAGCGCGGCGGTAAACTTTGGATACGGATATTTCCGGATAAGCCCTATACCAAAAAACCCGCTGATACGCGCATGGGTAAGGGTAAGGGCGCTCCTGAGTATTGGGTAGCGGTCGTCAAACCGGGTACGGTGATGTTTGAGCTTGGCGGCGTAGACAAGGAACTTGCATCCCAGGCAATGAAACTTGCCGGAGCAAAACTTCCCATAAAGACTAAATTTGTAGTCCGCAGTGATTTTGAGTTGGGAGGCTGATGATGAAGAATTCGTTCAAAAATCTCACCTTTCCTGAGTTGAAAGCCAAGAGGGATGAACTAAGAAAGAAGTATCTGGAACTACGCTTTGAACTGGTGATAGGTCATGTGGATAATCCGCTTAAAAAACGGACTATGCGGCGGCAGATTGCCCGCCTCAATACGCTGATAAGCCGGCAAGAGGCGGCGGATAGGGCGCGGAAGGAATAGGGTAAAACAGTGTCAGAACAAGCGAAAGCAGCTAAAAGCGGCAAAAAAGAATTTGTCGGGCTGGTAAAGAATACTAAACGTGTCGACGAAACCGGCAAGATTATCGGAATGAACAAAACGATAGTCGTTTCCGTCGAGACAAAGGCTTTGCACCCGCTCTATAAAAAATATGTTCGCAAAGTAAAGCGGATTAAGGCGCACGACGAAGAGAATACCGCCCGTACAGGCGATAAGGTGCGCGTCGTGGAGTGCCGTCCCATCAGCAAGGAAAAATGCTGGAAGCTGGCCGAAATCGTTGAACGGGCAAAGTAGGGGAGTGTTAAAATGATACAAGTGGAGACATTTCTGAATGTTGCGGACAATTCAGGAGCGCGGCTGGGTCAGTGTATAATAGTGCTTGGAGGCACTAGGCGCCGTTACGCGAGTATAGGCGATATTATTGTCGTGGCGGTTAAAGAAACGCTGCCGACCTCTTCTATAAAAAAAGGCTCGGTAGAGAAGGCTGTTGTTGTCCGGACGCACAAGGAGTATAGGCGGCCTGACGGGACCTATATACGCTTTGACGATAACGCCTGCGTTATAATTGACGCGAATAGGAATCCCAAGGGTAAACGTATTTTCGGCCCGGTAGCCCGTGAGTTGCGGGATAAAGACTACATGAAGATAGTTTCCCTCGCGCCGGAAGTTTTGTAGCGGGCGCGGAGTCAGCGGCTTGTAAGGAGCGGTAGAATGTCGGTTAAAACTGAAACGCATAAGTTTAAGATAAGAAAAGAAGATACGGTCGAAATAATTGCCGGAAAAGATAAGGGTAAGCGCGGACGTATACTGCGCATACTCAGAGACAAGGACAGAGTTGTGGTTGACGGCCTTAACCTTGTTAAAAAGACTCAGAGAAAGCGCGGCAATACTGACAGGGGCGGGATAATTGATATCGAAGCGCCGTTGCATATTTCAAATGTTATGATAGTCTGCAAAAAATGCGGCCCTACACGTATAGGATATAAGGCCGAGGGAACAGTGAAAGAACGAATCTGTAAAAAATGCGGAGAGGCTCTGTAATGGGTGGAGAAAAAACAAAAAAAGCATCCGGTAAAGCGCCTGTGGATAAGAGAAAAGCCGTGTCCGGCAAGGGGGCGGCGGCAGGTAAAGGCGGCGGCGGGGCGGACAGAAAGTCCGGCGGCATTGTCGCGGGTAAAAATATTCGGACGGAAGGTTATGTGCCGCGTTTGAAGAAGATTTACAACGAGACTATAGCGCCGGAACTCATCAAGGAGTTTAGCTATTCTTCGCCCATGCAGGCGCCGCGGCTCGTTAAAATAGTGGTAAGTATGGGCGTCGGAGAGGCAATTTCCAACAAGAAACTCCTCGATTCCGCGATCGAAGAGCTTACGTTGATTACCGGACAGAAAGCCGTGAAAACCAATGCCCGCAAGAGTATCGCAAACTTCAAAGTACGGGCAGGGCAGGAAATAGGGGCGCGGGTAACGCTGCGCGGCGCCATGATGTATGAATTCCTGGATCGCCTCGTGAACGCGGCGTTGCCGCGCGTCAAAGACTTTCGCGGTATAAGTCAGAATGCCTTCGACGGGCACGGAAATTACGCTATGGGTATAATTGAACAAATTATATTTCCGGAGATTGATTTTGATAAGATTGAACGCATTGCGGGGCTTAACATTGTTATCGTAACAAGCGCAAAGACGGACGCTGAGGCCAGGGCCTTCCTTGCGAAATTCGGCATGCCGTTTAGAAAATAAATTTAAGGAGCGTACATGGCAAGAAAAGCAATGATTATAAAGGCGCTCAGGACGCCAAAATATAAGAGCCGTAAGGTGAACCGTTGCAGAATCTGTGGAAGAGCAAGGGGATATTTGAGTAAATTTGAAATGTGCCGCCTTTGTTTTCGTAAATTGGCAAGCGAAGGGCTTATACCCGGCGTTACAAAATCAAGTTGGTAGGAGGAGAGGATGAGCGTTTCTGACCCGGTAGCCGATATGCTGACCAAACTCCGCAATGCCGGAATGGCGAAGCATGAAAAAGTTGACATTTCAACCTCCAGACTTAAACTTGAAATAGTCAAGATTCTAAAGACTGAAGGTTATATACGAAATTTCAAGAAAGTAACACAGGGTGGTATAAATATTATCCGTGTGTTTTTAAAATATGACGAGGAGACGGGTCCGGTTATTCACGGTATAAAAAAAGTGTCCACTCCGGGCCGCCGCGTTTATGCCGGATACAAGAGTCTGCCGCGTGTTTTTAATGGTTTCGGTACGCTGATAGTTTCAACGTCAAGCGGAGTCACCACTGGAAAAAAAGCCGCCGAGAAAAAAGTCGGCGGTGAAGTAATCTGTATGGTTTGGTAGGGTTATATGTCGCGTATTGGAAAGATACCGGTTAAAGTTCCGGCAGGCGTTAAAGTTTCTTTTAACAACAGTACAATCACCGTAGAAGGACCTAAGGGTAAGCTGGCGCAGTCTTATCACAATGTTATAAACTTTGAGAGTAAAGACGGTGAAATTGTCGTTACGAGAGTAAATGATGAAAAACAGACAAAGTCTTTTCACGGCTTGTACCGGAATCTGCTTAATAATATGGTTATAGGCGTATCGGCGGGGTTTACCCGCGTTCTGGTGATTAACGGAGTCGGTTACAGGGCGGAAGTTCAGGGTAGCATCCTTGTTATGAACCTTGGATTTTCTAACGATGTGTACGTGGGAATACCGGAAGGCATCACGTTAAAGTCCGAAGCGAACGGGCGGCTTCTGATAAGCGGTATTGACAAACAAGAGGTCGGCGAGTTTGCTTCACAGATACGAAAACTTCGCGCCCCGGAACCCTACAAGGGCAAGGGCATACGGTATGAAGACGAACATATTAGACGGAAAGTCGGTAAATCCGGCGTTAAATAGGGATAGCTATGTTACGTAAGATGTTGGAAAAAGATAGGAAGCGGTTAAGCCGGAAGATTCACATACGGAAAATCCTTTCAGGAACCGCGGAAAAGCCGCGTATGACGGTGACGCGGAGCAATAAAAATCTGTCTATACAGGTGATTGACGATACAAAGGGACATACGCTTGCCTCGGCATCGACTCTGGAAAAAGAGTTAAACGGGATAAAACCCACCGTATCCGGCGGCGCGGAGTTGGGCGAGATTATGGGAAAACGTCTTTTGGAAAAAGATATAAAGACTATTGTTTTTGACAGGAACGGCTACCTGTATCACGGCGTTGTTAAGGCAATCGCGGACGGCGCGCGGAAGGCGGGGGTCGAGTTTTGAGCGCGCGGCGTCAAGGTTTTGAAAACGCAAGTCTAGATTTTGGAAGAATTTGTTGGGGGCGGAATGGATCATTCAAGAGACAGGGATAGAGACAGAAATTCGCAGGATAGAGAAAAAGAATTCGTAGAAAAATTGGTCAAGCTGAATAGAACGGCAAAGGTCGTAAAGGGCGGACGCCGCTTTTCGTTTTCGGCATTGACCGTTGTCGGCGACCGTAAAGGCAATGTAGGTTACGGTTTCGGCAAGGCCAACGATGTTTCCGAGGCGATTCGCAAGAGCATGGATAAGGCGAAACGGAATATGATACGCTTACCTGTTAAGCGTGGTACTATACCGCACGCGATACAAGGAACGTTTAAGTCGTCTGTGGTGCTGTTGAAGCCGGCCTGTTCCGGCACGGGCATCATTGCCGGCGGGCCGGTACGCGCCATCATGGAAGCGGGCGGCGTTACCGACGTCCTTTCTAAATCCATAGGCGCTTCGAGTCAGTATAACGTTGTGAAAGCGACGTTTGAGTGCATTAAACAGATGATGGATGCGCGGTTAATCGCAAAAAACCGGGGCAAGCCGCTCAAAGAGCTGTGGGGGTAATTATGCCGGATGTTTCAAATGGCAGGATAAAGATACGCCTTACGCGGAGTACCATAGGCGCGCTTCCTAAACAACGGGCAACCGTCAGGTCTCTCGGACTGCGAAAAATCGGCTCGGTGGTTGAACAGGATGCAAATAGCGTGATACTTGGGATGGTCAAGAAGGTTGCCCACCTTGTCAAAGTGGAGAATATTTGATGGAGGACTTCAATTTACACGCGCCTCGCGGCGCTAATAAAAGAAAAAGGATACTCGGGCGGGGGCAGGGTTCCGGACGTGGCACGACCGCGGGCAAAGGAAACAAGGGCCAGCAATCCCGTTCAGGCGGCAAGACCTATCTTGGTTTCGAGGGCGGGCAGATGCCCTTGTACCGCCGGCTTGCCCAGCGCGGGTTTTCAAACTATCCGTTCAAAAAGGTTTACGAGGCGGTAAATGTTTGCGAGATTGAAAAACATTTTGAAGACGGCGCGGTGGTTGACCTAGCCTCGCTGAAAGCGGCGGGGCTTGTTAAGGGCAGGAACTCCGTTGTAAAAATTTTGGGATGCGGGGAACTCACCAAAAAAATAGACTGCAAGATAGCGGCGCTCTCCGCCTCCGCCAAAGAAAAGATAGTCAAGGCGGGCGGCTCAGTGGATGGGGCTTCCGAACCGTCCGAATCAGCCGAGTCAGCCGAAACGCAATAAGGAAATTTGATGGCGAACCCTTTAGTTGGTATTTTTAGGATAAAAGAACTTCGTGAGCGTATTTTTTTTACAGTGGTGATGCTTATTGTATTCCGGTTGGGCGCCGTGATCCCCGTCCCCGGGATAAATGTCCGCGAGCTTAACGCATACTTTTTGTCGCAGCAGAATTCGGGGAACGCCATAGTGGATTACCTTGATTTCTTCGCCGGCGGCGCTTTCTCTAACTTTTCTGTGTTCATGCTCGGCATTATGCCGTACATTTCAATGTCTATCATTATGCAGCGTTTGCTGATAGTGTTTCCCGGTCTAAAAAAATTATCGCAGGAAGAGGGGGGCAAAAAGAAGATACAGGCGTATCAGCGGTACGGAACTGTTATTGTCTGCCTTATTCAGTCGTATGCTGTTACTCAGTACGCGCAGATCATATCGCGGAGCGTTGAGAATCTCCTCACCATGAATCTGCTGCCGTTTACGCTGCTCGCGATGCTTTCCGTTACTACGGGGACCCTCCTTATGATGTGGATGGGGGAGCAAATAACCAAACGCGGCATAGGAAACGGTATATCGCTGTTGATATTCGCCGGTATCGTGGCGCGTCTTCCGGATGCCGTTTGGGAATTGATAGGCCGCGTTACACGGGGCGAGCTCAATCCGGTATTCGTGCTCGTTGTGCTTTTTATGTTTGTCGCGGTAATCGCGCTCGTTGTATATGAACAGCAGGGACAGCGAAAGATAACCGTGCATTACGCAAAAACGTGTTGTAGGCAGGAAGATGTACGGCGCGCAGAACACTTACATCCCGTTCAAGATAAATCCGTCAGGGGTAATACCCGTCATCTTTGCGTCTTCTATTTTGACGTTCCCGTTGCAGATAGCGTCAACGATAGGCGGCAATGTCCCCTGGCTTGCGGCGGTTTCGCGGGCGCTCTCACCGCGCGGAATACTGTACAATGTTTTATATGTTTTGTTTATAATCTTTTTTGCTTATTTTTATACACAGGTTACTTTGAATACTATAGAGATAGCGAAAAATATACGCGAAAACGGCGGTTCTATACCGGGAATACGGACGGAAAAAATAGAGGAATATCTGACAAAGATACTGAACAGAATAGTCTTGCCGGGATCCTTGTATCTCGCCCTGATTGCGGTAATACCGACGATAATTCAGGCGCTGTTCAACTTCCCGTCATCTATCTCATATCTCATGGGAGGGACGAGATATAGAGGGACGCGGTCATCCCGGGGCTAGGGACGGCCCAGACGGGTAAGGGGCCAATATCTGAAGAGGGCCTTTCCGGCGATAAGATCCACCGGAACGGGGCCCCAGGTCCGGGAGTCGTTGGTATTGC
>JAIRMY010000042.1 GCA_031258335.1 Spirochaetaceae bacterium
AACGCCTTGCGATAAAAGAATTCAACGAAACGCATGAGTATAAAAAAATATCTCCCGCGTACAATCTGTTGGAGCGTACCCACATAAAGTATTGGCACCACCAAGTCTTTGTTCTCCATATATTCGACCACGAAAAATACAATACGTTCATAGGCAGCGACAAGCCGTCAAAATTATAGCCCTGTATACACGGACGCGGAGCGCCTAACACACGGTCGCTGTTCTGCGGCGGGCAGATTTATTTTTTTCGCTTGAACCGTATGGAGCAACGGTCATCGCCGCGGGCTATGGTCTTGGGCAGATCCAGTTCGCAGCCAAACGCTTCGGCTATGCCGCGGTCGCCGCACATGGCAAAATCACACATCGCGCTTATATCGCTGTCGCTGCACCCCTGCATCTGCCATGCGTTTACCAAAGGACAGTAATGAAAATCCACGTCAAAAACATCGTCCGTGCAGCGTAAAAATTTCATCTCGAAAATCCATTTTCCCGGAAACTTAAACAGTTTTCGTTTTAGCGTCCTCAGACTGGAAGAAGCCCCCTTGTTCGCCGCCGCCCCGCCATGGTAGATGCCGCAGCGCCTTATCGCCTGCGGCGCAAAATCATCGCCGGAAAGCCCTTTCTTCTTCGCCTCGTCAAGCAGGAAGTACATCCACAGAGCGCGGTGTTCAAAAAATTTTCTCAGGGCGCGGACCAGCGCCGATTTTTTTTTCGGTATGTTTTTTATGCCCATCATAATCCTCCGTATGTCTTACATTTTCACCAAATAACCCAAATTACACAAGCGGCTCCCGCAGCGCGGCAGGCTGTAACGATGGGAGTCATCCCGCCATTGAAGGGATCATCCTGAAAAGCTCCTCCGTGTAGTTGGCAAGCATAGTGAACATCCAGCCGCCGAGCAGCGCCAGAACCAGGAGGATAGCGAGTATCTTTGGTACAAAGGTGAGCGTTTGTTCCTGAATCTGGGTAGCCGCCTGAAGGATGGCTATCACGAGGCCGACCACCAGCGCGGTAACGAGCAATGGGGCGGCGAGTATCAAGACCTGAAATATTCCGCCGCGTAGCAGCGTAACCATATCGCCTATAGTCATAAAAACCTCACACGAAAGATCTTACAAGCTGATCCGTCAACAGTCCCCAGCCGTCAACGAGTATGAAGAGTATCAGCTTGAACGGCATGGAAATCATCACGGGCGGCAGCATTATCATACCCATAGACATCAGGGCGCTCGCTACAACCATGTCTATCACGATGAATGGTATAAAAATCATTATGCCGATTTTGAACGCCACCGTGAGTTCGTTCAGGATGAAGGCGGGAATCAGCACGTATGTAGGCACGTCGGCAAGGGTTTCCGGGCGCGGAAGGCCGCGCATCGCCATGAAAAGGCGTATATTGTCCGGTTTTGTCCTCATCTGATTGTACATGAACAGCCTGAGCGGAGTTTCCGCCTCGCGGTATGCTTCCTGTACGGTTAAAGTTCCTTCGGAAAGCGGGCGCAACGAGTTTTGGTATACAGAATCGAGAGTCGGCCACATGATAAAAACCGTGAGAAACAGTGAAATTCCCAGTATTACCTGATTTGGCGGCGCTTGTTGGAGTGAAAGTGCTCTTTTTACGAAATCCAGCACTATGGAAATCCGCAGAAAACTCGTTACCAGGATGATAAAGCTCGGCGCAAGCGTGATTACCGTTAAAAGTAACAACAACTGCACCGAGAACGCCACCTCGCGGCCCGACTCGGGGTTTCGTATAGAAAGGTCTATGAACGGTATAACCAGACCTTCACCGGGGCGCGGTATTTCCATTGTGCCTTCTGTGGAAAGTCCGGGAAACGGCACGGCGGGCGCGGGGACGACCTGTGCGACAAGCCCCGCGGGAACCAGCAACGATAAACTTAAAAAAACTCCAAGCGAAAATCCCCTCATCCTAATCGCTCCTCGTGGGTTATAGATTTTTTAACCGCTCACGGTTTCGGCTGAGATTCAGCGGTTCAGGAATCCCTGTAGCTTCAGTCGGTTTGCGCACAGCGCCGCCGCCGGCAAAACGGCGCAAAAAACTGGTAAAGTTGAACGAAACTGCGTTGGTTGAGCGCAAAGATCTCTCGGAATAGGCGAGAAGCATGGCGTCAACCGTTTCCTTGTCGGTAATTTCAGAAATCACCGAAACATTGGCATCTGAAAGCCCTACGAGCCAGGCGTTTCCGCCCACGGAAATCACCGCCGCCGCGGTTTTTACGTTGATGGGGGTACGCGCCAATACTTTAAGGTATGTGTCGTCAGGAATATCGCCTGTTTTTTTACGTTTTAGGAAGTAAACTACGCCGTAAATCGCGGCGGCGGCAAGAGCCAACACGATAACTATGCGAAAAACCGTCCACACGGACGAAACGCCGACCTGTCCCTGAGGCGCGGTCTGGCTTTCGCCCAACGGATAGCCGCGTTCCGCTTCCCGTCCCGCGTCGCCGCCCGCGCTATCTAGCGGTTGAGCCGCACCATCTGATGTTTGAGCCACTTCGCCAGAGTCTCCACCCGCCCCATCAGATGTTTGAGCCACCCCTTGGGTGCAGAACAGGAAAGACGCGATAAAAAAAATGATTAAACGTTTCAGATTCCCCTCCCAGGCAAAGCCGCCTTGTATTATGTATGAAGCGGCACAAAAAAAGAGTAGGGTATTGCGAGGGAAATGTCAAGGTATCATGCTAAAACAGCGCAGGCAATCCAATGGCAAGGGAGAAACTATGCCGTCTTTCTTTTTTTGCTCACGAAGTCTTTGTACTTTTGCGGATCAACCTTGAAAGCCACTATGGGAAGCGCAATATCGGCGCGGGCCTTGGCGAGGGCGCGTTCGGCTTCGTTCAGTAGATTTTTGGCGTCAACGCTCCTGACTGAACGGGATGAAAGCCCTATCAAAAGTTCCGCGTTAAATTCCGCGTGGTTTTCGGCGCGGGCACCCTTGTGAAATTCCTTCGCTTTGGAAAAAATCTCGTCCAAACCGCCGTCCGGCACGATGATGTAAACGCCTTCCCCACTTTCTTTTTCAAAAAAACGGCTACCTTGCCTGAAAAAAGCCTGAGCCTGTTTTACAAGCGTATCGGACGATAAACCACCCACGCTCCATTCCATATCCAAAAGCGTAATGTCCTTACCGGATTTTTCCGCCTGGTTGAGTTCACTCTGTAGAATATCGGGGAATCCCGCATCGTCATCTATGCTGTCAAAGTTATCCGTTTCATACAAAGCGCTTGCCGCGGCAAGCAATCCTTCGCCGCCGGGCAAAACGGCGGATTCCTGTGCATCGGGCGCGGTTTCATTGGCGTTGCGGGCTTCTTCCTCCACGACGGTGGTGGCAAGCGGAATTTCGTCTCTGGCGGCGCTTTCATCCCGCGGCGGCAATTCGGAAAAAAGTTCAATGGGGTTTTCACGGGGCGGCGGACTGTCAATTTCCGGCGTTGCGGTTTTACCGTCGTTACTGGTTTCCGTCTCCACGGCGGCGGTCTCGTTTTCATCCGGCGGACTCTCAATCACGATGGCGGCGGCAAGCGGAATTTCATTTTTGACGGAGCTTTCGTCCTGCGGCAGTTCGGAAAAAAGTTCAATGGGATTTTCGGGGGACGGCGGGCTGTCAATTTCCGGCGGTGCGGCGGCAGCTTCGTTTTCATCCGGCAACGTACCGGCAGCCTCGTTTTCATCCGGTGGACGCTCAATTTGACTCTGCGCGACCTCCGCTTTATCTGATTCGCCGGCTTCAATTTCAAATGATTCTTCGTCCTCCGGCGGATCGGCGGGTTCCGGTTCGCCGGCATCAATATCAAACGTTTCCTCGTCCGGGGGCGGCGCGGCAGGTTCAGGTTCACCGGAATAGTCAGCGGTTTTGTCCGGTAAAACGATGACGTTTGGCGAGGATTCCCGCCCCTCCTCGCCAGCGACATAGTTTCCGGCTATGCTTACATCGACTATCAGCGTGGTAAACCCGGCAACTACGGCTATGAGTATGGCCAAGAGTGATGAACGGAGCAGAGAGTGCAGGGCGTTAAAGTCCATTAACGGTGAAAGGGCGTTTATGCTTACATTGAGGTTGCCACCCGTCCGTATAGGCAGGGTCTGTGGGGCGCGGTACAGCCGCAGCTTCTTTGCAAAATCGGGATAATCGTTCTTGTACGATATGAGCCCGCTTTTTTTTTCAAACGCGATATTTTTGCTGCCGGGCCCGTAGATGATCAATGCGTCTATGGACTTTGAAATATCAAGCTGACTCTTTATGTCTTCGGCATAATCATCGGTAAAAAATCCAAGAGCGCCGGCGCGGGACGCAAAGTCCGTCAAATCCGCTAATTCCTGCTGCACCTCAAAACGCTGTTCGTTTACCGCCTTGTAGATATTTATTCCCGTTACAGCGGCGACAGTTATGTAAATAAATATACATAAAAAGCCGATAAATGATTTGACGTTTTGCCACATACTTTATTCTAGGCATTTTTGCTGGTAAAATAAAGGGGAAAATGGGGGAAATGAAGGAAAAAGCGATAAGAAGGATGAGGCTGCCTCCGGGCTGGTACCCGCGCAACGCGGCGGAGATAGACGGGTATCTGTGCGATTGCCTCGACAAAAGAGAAGGCGGGGCCAACGCGGTCATCGCCCCTCATGCCGGATGGTTTTTTTCCGGTAAACTTGCCGCCCTTGCGCTCTCACGACTGCGAAAAGACGCGGATACAGTGATAGTCTCAGGCGGGCATCTGGGAGCGGAAGCCCCTGTCATGTTTGCCGAAGAAGACGCGATCTGTACGCCGCTGGGCGAGATGCCGGTGGACGGCGAACTTCGTTCCGTTGTGAAAAGAAATCTTTTACAGGCCGGACTATGCTGTGCCCCGGATAACTATACGGATAACACCGTCGAGGTACTCTTGCCCGCCGTACACCGCCTCTTTCCCAAGGCAAGCATCCTTTGGCTGCGCCTTGGGTCCGGCATGAGGGCAGCCGAGGCGGGCAGACTCATTGCGCGCGCAGCGGCATCGCTTGGTCGTAACGTTGTCATGGCAGGCTCCACTGACCTTACGCACTACGGACCTTCCTACAATTTTTGCCCAAAGGGCAGGGGAAACGCCGCCCTTGAATGGGTAAAAACCGTGAACGACCGCCGTTTCATAGAGGCGCTGACATCAGGCGCGACTGAAGATATTATCCTTGAACGCGCGGTAACGGAAAGATCGGCCTGTTCCGCCGGAGCTGTACTCTGCGCTCTCGGTTTTGCATCGGAGACTCGCGGCGCGGCCACATCCGCTAGACTGCTTGCATACTCGACGAGCGCCGATGTAACCGGAATGCCGTCCGCCTCCGATTCTTTTGTCGGGTACGCGGCCGTAGAAGTTTGTTGAACACGCCGTTTACTGCGTATCATATTGATACACATATCACTTTGAAACACGGTGCTGTGTCAATCTTACCCTATTTTAGGAATGATAAACGGTTAATTTCAGATTAAAACACGGCGCGCCATAATCTTCCCGGTTTTTGCCTGGTTTAAATTGTTGTGGTATAACAACTTAACGATAATGAAAAATAAAGTCCATCTTTTTATCAAGTTGGCATACTTATTGCTATACTATTGTTGATTATTATTGGAGGTTTCTATGAACAGGAAAAAAAATATGACGAATAGTAAGCGGTCAACCACCGCGGATGAAAATGTTTTGACTCTTTATTTGAAAGACATAAGCCGGATTCCTTTGTTATCAAGGGAAGAAGAAGATACCATAGCCCGTAAAGCGGCTACAGGCGACCAGGACGCTTTGAATAAGCTGGTCAGAGCAAATTTACGTTTTGTTGTAAATGTGGCAAAGCGGTACCAGGGACAGGGACTCCCCCTTACAGACCTGATAAGCGAAGGCAATATAGGTTTGATAAGCGCGGTAAGCCGCTTTGATGTTGATAAAGGCTATCACTTTATCTCTTATGCGGTGTGGTGGATACGACAGGCTATCTTGAAAGCCATATCCGAAAAATCGCGGATGATACGCTTGCCGATGAACCGCGCCGATGAATTGTTACGCATACAGCGCACAAAAAATGACCTACAGAGCGTTGAATCTTGCGACTCTGAGATAAACGAGATCGCCCGTACCCTTGATATGAGCGCTTCCCATGTCAACAGGCTGCTTAACGTGAGCCGCGAGATGGTCTCCCTCGATACGCCGGTTTATTCCGAGAAGGATTCTTGCAACATGGCGGATCATATCGAGGACGAAACTTACCAGTCCCCCTATGAATTCGCCGAGCAAAGCCTTATGCGCGATGATATAGAGGCGGTTCTAGGAACACTAGACAAAAAAGAAGCCGCCGTCATTCGCTACCGTTTTGGAATTGGCGATTCTATTCAGATGTCGCTGCGGGAAATCGGTGACCGTTTCAATCTCACCAAAGAACGAATCAGGCAGATTGAAAAAAAAGCTATCAAACGCCTTCAGCACCCGGCCCGCCAGGAAATACTACAGGTGTACGTCGCTTAAAGCCACGTAGCGCCGACCACGCCGCGGACGGGGCTATCCCTGCCGCGGCTATTTTTTTGTGTAAAGGGGGAAGGCTGGCAAGATTTAGGCTTACCCTTTATGATTAACGCATGACCGCGGTGATACGATGTACAACCGGCGATTTAGAAAAACTACTCGGCATAAAGGGGCACATCATAAGGTATTGGGAAAGACAAATACCACTGATACAGCCGCAAAAAGACGATGCGGGTAATTTTATGTACTCGGCGCACGATGTACAACTCCTTATGCGGGTAAAACATTTTCTGTACGACCGGAAATTCACGATAGAAGGCGCCCTTGAGGAGTTATACCGTGAATATTCAAGCGAAGATCAGGATGCCCGGGCCATGATAGCGGAATTACGCTCAGACCTTTTAAATATTTACCTAATAAACCACAAAAGAATTTAACCCGCCAGCGGGTTTAAAGGCGCTCCGCGCTAGCGTCCCATCATTTAAATTGCGCCTTGATCTTGGCAAAGTATTCCTCGGGGCTGACGGGATTTTCCGTTTCGCCTGTCTTGCCGTTTTCGATTAACTCAGGCGGAATTTCCTCAAGGAAGGGCGAAGGCTTGCACTCAGAGAGTTTTTGATTCCGGCGGCGGTGGAGGCAGCTTGTAAAGACTAACTTTTCGCGGGCGCGGGTTATAGCCACGTAGAACAGGCGGCGTTCCTCCTCCATGCTACCGGCATCCTCCTCAAGGCTGCGTTCATGGGGGATGATCCCGTCCTCAGCGCCGGCGATGAACACAACGGGGAATTCCAGCCCCTTGGATGCGTGTATGGTCATGAGGTTCACCTTGCCCGCCTCCTCTCCGCCGTCTCCTTCGTCCCGTGTCAGGAGGCTTATACGGTTGAGGTACGGGTACAGAGTAGGGTCAAAGTTATCGGGGTTCTGTTCCCATGTTTCTATGGACTGTATCAACCTTTGTACGTTAAGGTACTTCCACCGCGCCACTTTTTCGTTTTTAATATTATCGCTCACAAGGTATGACCAGTAATCAATTACATCCACCAGCTTTTTTACCTTTTGCGATAAAGGTTTCTTGCCGAGTATTTCTTCGCGCTGCGTTTCTATCAAAGTGAGAAATTCATCAATTTCGGTTTTTGCCGTTTCCTCGAATAACGTATTTTCCACGCGGCGCAACCTGTTCATCGCGTCCCAGAGAGAACTGTGATTGGCGCGGGCAAGCTCAGAAATACGTGTTATGGAGCTTTTGCCTATGCCGCGGTGCGGGGAATTTACTATACGGAGTAGATTAACATCATCGTCCGTATTCCCAACAAGGCGCAGATAGCCTAAAATGTCTTTTATCTCTTTGCGGGAAAAGAAACTTGTGCCGCCCGATACGCGGTACGGTATATTTTCCGCGAGAAGGCTTTCCTCTATGCGGTCCATCAGGGAATTTGTACGGAGCAGAATTCCGAAATCGTCGTACTTCAAATGTTCCCTGAATTTTATCTCCCTGATTTTTTCGGCGATAAAATCAGCCTCGTCCCCTTCGTTGTCGGGATAGAATAACTCTATTGCCCCGCCGCCGTCTTTGCCCGTCCAGAGCCGCTTTTCCTTGCGGTTTGTATTGTGCGATATGACTCCGTTTGCCGCATCGAGAATCGTTGTCGTGGAGCGGTAGTTTTGTTCAAGTTTTATCTCCAGCAGATCCGGGAAATCTTTTTCAAACTGTAGTATGTTGTCGTAATTCGCTCCCCGCCATGAGTATATAGACTGGTCGTCGTCTCCTACCACGCAGACGTTGCGTCCCGAAAGCATTTTCATGATTCTGTACTGAACATGGCTCGTGTCCTGAAATTCATCGACCATGATGTAGCGGTAACGGGAGCGGTACTTTTGCAGAGTGTCGGGAAACTGGTCAAAGAGCGCTATAGGCAGGACGAGGAGGTCGTCAAAGTCAACGGCGTTGTACACTTTTAGGCTGTGCTGATACTCGTTGAATACGCTCTCCAGCGCGGGATTCACCCCCTCGCACCAGCGTAAGAGTCCGGTTTTTACCTTTGAAAAGATCTGCGCCACGGTTTTTATGTCGCTCGTATCCCCTGCGCCGTACATCTTACATTCACGCAGAGCGTTTTTTACCGCTTCGAGTTTGTCGCCTTCGTCGTAGATAGAGAAATTCTGCCGCCAACCCAAGGCCTCTATCTCGGCGCGGAGAATTTTTACGCCAAATGCGTGAAAGGTGCTTACCGTCAGCGCCTGCAAGGACCGCCCTGTAAGCTCTTTTACACGGCATTCCATTTCACGGGCGGCCTTGTTTGTGAAGGTCAAGGCAAGGATTGCCGATTGCGGAATGCC
>JAIRMY010000085.1 GCA_031258335.1 Spirochaetaceae bacterium
AACGCCGTTTTCAAATATCATAGTCGCCTGGGCTATGTATTTTTGAGGTATGGCTATACCGCAGTTTTTTGCGGCGTCAAGGTCTATGAGGAAGTCCAGTTCAGAGGGTTCTGTGGCGAATTTTACCGGTATTTCCGATGGAGCTTTGCCGCCGAGTATGTCCGCTACTATGTTTCCTGTGGAAAGCCCCAATTTATAGTAGTTTGAGCCTGACGCTATCATACAGCCGCCGTCTTTTGCCCCTGTGGCATCACCTGCGAATATAGGTTTCTTTGCCGTGTTGAACACCTCTATGATGGCGGGGAGCGCCGTGAACACCGTGTTGTCAGTGGAGAGGTACAGCCCGTCTATGCGGCCGGCTATAGCCTGGGCAGCCTGTTTTACATCGGCGGTGGTGTTTACAGTCTGTGTAACAAGTTCAAGACCGGCATCTTTCGCACCCTGCGTTACAAGTTCCAGTTCCGCGATGGAGTTCGCTTCCGATGAGGTGTATATGTAACCGAGGATCTTTATACCGGCGATTTCTTTGAACAGCGCGATGTTACCGGCTGTGGGAATTGCGTCCGAAGCGCCGGTTACGTTGTTTTCGCCGTGCGCCGTAGTGCTGACCAGCCCCGCGCCTACGGGGTCTGTAACCGCGGTAAACACGACCGGTATGGTTTTCAGCGTGTTTGCCAAAGCCTGAGCGGTAGGCGTCGCTATGCCGACAGCGATAGCTACCTTATCGCTGTTAAACTTGTTCGCTATCTGCGTGGCCGTGCTAAGGTCGCCGTTAGCGTTCTGCGAATCGTAAGACGCATTGATGCCCCGCTCCAAAAGCGCGTCCTTGATGCCCTGCTCACAGGCGTCAAGCGCCGGATGTTGAAGTATTTTTGAGATGCCTATGGTTCTCACACCACTTCCGGCCTTTTTACTGCAACCGATAAAAGACATAGGTAATATGGCAAGCGCCAAGACTAACCATGTACAAAACTTTTTCATTTTGCACTCCTTTATAAAAAAAATAAAAAATATGGTCCAAAAAAAAATTTTGGATCACTTGACGTTTACTGTATCAAATTACCGGAGGTCTGTTAATCACTCTAGGCTTTAATGAACAGAGTCTTGAAAGTACCAGCGCTGCGAAGGCGGCGATTACAAACAAATGCCATTGCGAGCCGCTCTCTTCGCGGAAGGTCCATACGCCCTCATCGCCCGCCGCCATTCCGCCCAGCGTTATTAAACCTGCAAGCGCGGCGGCGGCTTCGGCGTTGCCGTCTATGAATTCCCCGCCCGTCCTCTCCGCCGCGGCGGAGAGGACGTCCCGCCGCAGGCGGCTGGTTACAGGAGGATGCCTCTCTCCCGCGGATGCGCCGCTTTCAGACGAAGGCTCATCCGGTACGGGCGCTCCGTAGGCGGAGCCGGCGCCGACTGTGAACAGTTTGATTTCCCTCTCCCTTAGCCTGTCAACAGCGGCGGGGAGGGATCCGGACAGCGCCTCGCCATCGGAAAACAGTATCACTGCACGGGCCGAGGGAAAGCTGTCCTGAAAAGCGCCGCCGGCGGCATCTAGTATCTTTTCCAGATTGGTACCCCGTGAAGTTATCGCAAGGCTCGAAAGACTGTCAAACAGGGAAAAAATTGTCTCGGTATCGTCAGTCAACGGGACGGCGAGGACGGACTCGCCTTTTCCCAGCGCGATGCCCAGCCTCAGGTTTTTTAGAACGCCGTTTTCTGAAATCAGGGTTTTTACCAGGTTTCGCGCTGTATAGATAGACCGTTCAAGCCTTGACGCGGATAAACCCGCCCCGGCAGCCCGCATCGTTTCCATAGGAAGCGGCGCGGCATCCTTGGCGTTCATGCTTCGGGATAGGTCGAAGGCGAGCACAAGATCAACTCCCTGCCGTAATTCACGCACAAAACGAATCCCAAAACGTGGGCCGGCAAGCGCGATACAGGCGCAAATGAAAAAAACTATAAAAAACAGGCTGGAAGCGGCATAACGTACCGTTAATTCTGTCTTTGACGGAAAGGCGGACGTTTTTTTTGCGCCGGACTCATCGTAAAAAATCGTTGTAACAGGGGCAAGCAGCGAATAGATGCGGGTAAAACGCCGTTTATAGTTGAGTATCATCAGTATAATTACGGGTATCAACGCATACAGCAGCGAAAAAAAGGCGGGATTTTCAAAAGTCATAGCGGAGCGCCGAGAAAAATCACGCGGACGAGGCGCGAAAAACAGGCGGCTATCAACGCGGCGATGATGAGGATTTGATGAAAGCCTTCCCTGCGTCCCCGGATAAAACTACGGTTCACCACAGTTTCCGATTTATCCAGCGTGTCAAAAGCCGCAGCAAACGACTCGCGGCTTGGCGCGTAAAGGAAAACGCCGTCCGCCGCCTGCGCGATAGAGCGAAGGTTTTCCGCGTTGTAACGCGATTCAAACGAACCTGTTCTACGAAGTCTTGTTACAGGGTCAACATAGTCTATGGGAATATCACCGGGGCTGCCTACGCCTATCACATACAGCGCGGTTCCCTGCGCGTTGAGAGCCTTCGCCGCCGTCAGCGGGTGAACCGCGCCGGCGTTATTTTCGCCGTCACTGATCAGTACCGCCGCCCGGCGCTCGGCGGCGGAATGTTCTAAATGGAGCGCCGCCAGACTGAGCGCCGCGCCAAGCGCCGTACCGTCTCCCAACTCCCCTATCGCAAGGGCGTCAAGGCGGTCTAACAGTGTCTTGCGGTCTATGGTTGGCGGGATTAACAGTGCGGCATCGTCTCCAACAGCGACAAGGCCCACGGCATCCGCGGGGCGGCTTCCGGCAAAATCTTCGATGAATTCCCGCGCAGTATCGAAACGGTTCTTACCGCCCATGTCTATGCCGGCCATGCTGGGACTGCAATCCAGTACAAAGAGTATATCCGCGCCGCGCTCGAGCCAAACCATCTCGTTCCTGATAAGCAGAGGACCCGCCGCGGCAAGCAACAACAGAGAGGCGGCGGCGCAGTCGGCGGCGTTAAGAATTGCGGTAAAAACGCGGGAACTTGCCGCCGGAGTAAAAGATGCGCCTCCCGGCGTTCCAAGCGGGAAAGACAGGCGGAAAGCCCCGCAAAAAAAATGTTTTACCGCTAAAAAAACGAATGGAACGGCGAAAACGGCAAGCGCAAAAATTGGCCTGTCAAACGCTAACATGATTATCTTATGGGCTTTTATGCGCGGAGTCCGGGAGCGGAGGGAAGAATAAGCTGAGTTTTTCTTCGTCTTCGGGTTTTCCAAACAGGCTGCCTGCTATGAACAGCACCAGGGATACGCCTATACCGATTACTATGTGGTGGCTGCCGCCCAGGGGTATACGCAACGCCATAGCTAGGCAGTACGAGGCGACGCCGCCGGTCATAGCCATGATCGCGCCTGTGGCGTTTGCCCGTTTCCAAAAGAGACCTAAGAGGAAAGTCCAAAAAAAAGCGCTCTGCAAGCCGCCAAACGCGAACAGGTTTATCCAGACGATGACGGAGGGTGGTCTTACAGCGATGAGCATGGCGGCAAGACCCATGACGAATGTTACCAGCACGGAAATACGGCGTAGTTCCCTGTCGCCGGGCGGAGTCTTGCCATCGGGACGGTAACGCAGCCACAGGTCCTTGATTATCGTCGATGAATTCATTATCAACAGCGATGAAACTGTGGACATCGTGGCGGCAAGCGTCCCTATTATGGCAAAACCGGCGAGCAGGGGCGGGAGTTTTTGGACTATCAGCGTAGGCATCAGCGTATCGGTGGTCTTGCCGGGAGGGAGTTCAGTAATAACGCCGCGTGAAAGCGTACCCAACAGGTGCATACCCACCATCATGAGTCCTATGACTACCGTACCGTAAATCATGGCGCGATGCAGAGCGCGGCTGTCGCGGTAACTCAGCGCCCGTACCAGCGACTG
>JAIRMY010000173.1 GCA_031258335.1 Spirochaetaceae bacterium
CCACTCCTTGTAGCCTATCCACTTTGTCTTCCCCGGACATACAATCCCAAACAGCCTCTCGTCCAGCACTTCTATATCCATCGTGACGCTTGTTATGCAGGTCTCGTCATATATGCGCCGTAACTGTTCTTTTGTGAGCGCCGTGCAGAGTAACTGGGACGGTATTTTTTTTACGCTAAAATTTTCGCCTACAGCTTTTAGAATCTCTATGTAAAAATCCGTCTCGCGGTCAAAAGGTTCATCGCCGTGAAAGTCGGAGCCCGAGGTGAGAAAGACGGCGGTAAAACGTCCCCCCTCTTTCAACGCCTCGCGCACCGTCTCGGAAACATCACGCGGACTAAGCCGCGTCTGCATCTTAATTTCATCGCGCTGCTGTTTAAGGTTGTTTACAATGTCGCAGAAGCCGCAGCCCCCGCCGCCTTCATCGCTCCAAAAATGGCAGAATCTGTTAGGCGTGATATACAAACGCTGTGGACGCGCGCCGATGACGTTCTGCATCAGGATGCCGTTAGACGTGCGCTTGCCGTAATAGTCCGGCTTGTCCCAATAGAAAATTTCATCGAGCGGCTTTCCTTTGTCCCTTACCATCAGTTTGCCGTCAATGAGGTCAACTATGTACGGGTTACTTTCCAGCGGCGTGGGGGTGGTGAGTACGGAAGTCCCGTCCCTGAGGCTGAAAGCCTCCGGGCGGTGCAGCAGTTTTCCGTCCCGCGTCCCAAATATATGCGTACCACCGGTTTGATGGCGTTCCGGGTCGAGGACGCTTAAAGCCGCCTCGGTGTAGTACGCGCCGCGCCTGTGTATGTCAATTTTTAACAGGATAGCACGGGGAAACTCCGGGTACTTTTCCGCGACTTCTTCAAACGTCAAGGTACTGCGGCAACAGCCGCTTCCGTCATCTTTTTTTTTGTCAATTTTTTTACGCATCACGCCTCCTTTCGTAACCTGTCCAGGTGGACAAAGTAAGGCCGCGCCGCCGCCTCTTCCTCTACACGTTTTTGTAAAGTTTGTTCTGTGATACTTTCAGGATTGAGTATCCAGACGGTTGACAGGTCAAGGCCGTGTTTTTCCGCCGCCTGCCTATAAAATTTCTGGAAATACTTTCCAGAAACGACGGCGCGTACAGGGCGGGCGCTTATCAAAAAACTTTTTTTATCCGGCGTAAGAAGCAGCACGGAAACTTTTTTGTCAAACCACAAAGAGCGCGTCATGTACCTGTTTGTCTTTGACGATTCAATGAATTCAAGGTATAAAATATTTTCGCCGTCGCTTTGCAGCGAATCTTTTGCGGCAGGATGCGGAACCCCCTCGTCATCAACACAGCAGAGAATTTTAGTACAGCCCGCATCGTTTAATAATTCTAAAACTTCGTTCAACATCTCTAAAACTTCATTCCCCATTTTACGATAGTCCTCTCTTCGATAAATTTAAAAATAAGCCCCTCGACCAAAACGCCTATGATGATGACAGTCAAGAGTCCGGCGAATACCAGGTCTATATCCAGTTGATTCTTTTTTTCGTAAATGAACCAGCCAAGCCCGCCCTTTCCCGAACTTACGCCGAATACAAGCTCCGCCGCTATCAGCGTCCGCCATGAAAAGGCCCAGCCGACTTTCAGTCCTGTAACTATATGCGCCGCCGCCGCCGGTATCAAAATCTTGAACACAAACCTGAGTCCGCCTAGTCCGTAATTTTTTCCAACCATGCGGAGCGTGGCGCTTACTCCGAGGAAACCGGAATGTACGTTTAACGCGACAGGCCATGTTACCGCGTGAACAATTACAAATATTATGCTTGGATACCCAAGCCCGAACCACAACAGCGCCAGAGGCAGCAGCGCTATGGCGGGAAGCGGGTTGAACATCGCCGTCAATAATTCCAGAAAATCCGTTCCAAGCCGCGTTGTTATTGCAAATACCGTTAAGACCCCCGCCGCCAAGACTCCAAGAAAGTAAGCGATGAGTATTACCCGCAGAGACACCGCGGCGCGTTCCGGCAATTCCCCGCTTCGCAGAACGCCTATCAGCCCCGTAACTATGTCCGTCAACAGGGGAAACATCAGCGCGTTGTTCAGCCTGACGGCGTACAACTGCCACGCCGCCGCGATAAACGCGAGAATAAAAATTTTTCGTAAAAACTGTATTCCGTAAATTTTTTCAAATACGGATAATTTACGAATGTTATCCATCAAAAACTCCTTACAGAACGAGCCTCATATCACATACTCCAGTTTATCTTTGAACAGTATGTACGATATTTTTTCTTTCATCGCCGCGTATTCCGGGTGGGAGCGTGAATCTATCTTTGACCAGTCCACCGTCATCTCCTCCACTACGCGGCCCGGATGCGGGGACAACAGGACGACCCGCGTACCGAGCGTAATCGCCTCGTCTATGGAATGAGTCACAAAGACAAGGGTAAACCGGGTTTCAGCCCAGAGCGCCAAGAGTTCTTCCTGCATTTCCTGCCGGGTGAGTGCATCCAGCGAGGCGAAAGGTTCGTCCATCAAAATGATTTTTGACTTTAGCGCGAGGCAGCGGGCAATAGCCGCCCGTTGTTTCATGCCGCCGGAGAGGGCGTGCGGATACGTGTTTTCAAAGTCAGCGAGCTTTACCTTTTTTAACAGAGCGCGCGCCTCACGGGCCGCATCCCGCTTTTTTATGCGCCGCGTTTCCATCATCGCGAACACGACGTTTTCCAGCGCGGTTTTCCACGGAAAAAGCTGGTCAAATTCCTGAAACACAAAGGCCCTGTCGGGCCCCGGTTTTTTAACCGTCTCGCCGTTGAGTAAAATTTCCCCGCGTGAACACTTTATGAAACCGCCTATGGCTTTTAGTATCGTAGATTTTCCGCAGCCCGAAGGCCCTAGCAGTATGAGCCTATCGGACTTTTCCATCTGAAAAGATACGTCCTCCACGGCGGTAACAATGTTCCTTTCGGTTTTGTACTGAAGCGTAATATTACGCACATCCAAAATCACTATTTACCCAGCACTATAGGGAAAAACAGTTCGTCCTGGGTTGGTTTACGGCTTATCGCGCCGGTTTCGTACAGGAAATCGCTGAA
>JAIRMY010000199.1 GCA_031258335.1 Spirochaetaceae bacterium
GAATTAAAAGAAACAAGATTAGGATATTCGGCGATAAAGTCTTTGTCGTTGAGCGCAATAAGAATCCCCGCGATAAACACAGGCTTTTCCCGTTCCGTTACCGCCAGTTCGCGCAAGGCATCGTGCATCTCAATGGCAAGTTCCTGTATCTCCTCAATAGACACCGCCTTTTTTACCGCTTCGCCTGACACGCCTAGGGCGCATTTCATTTCCCGCAAGATTATCGATTCTGTGTATTGTTCTATCGGCATGGCTTAAGTATACCGGCAAATTTCTGCTTTGTAAATGAGCGGGGGCGTTCTGGAAAGCCGAGTCAGCAGTTTGTCAAAACTAGAGGCGAACATTTTTAGGGATTTTTTATTGTAGCTTGCTGTTCTAGCGATTTGACTTCCGCCCATACTCAGGTGTATCTGGAATTCGCGGATTGACAGGTGTGAATTGATGTTATCCCGTGTAAAGATGCGTCCCCTGTCATCAAGGACGGAAGCGCCTCTCTCGAGCAGTCGTCCGGCGAGCGGGATGTCGCGGGTAACGGCAAGGTCGCCGCTTTCGGCAAAGTCTACGAGGTAATCATCCGCCGCCCCTATGTTTTCAGGGCAAACGGACATCACGGCAAAATCGCCTTCGATGCCGGGAATCGGATGGTTTGCGGCGAATACCGCTGGTATACGGAGTCTTTCCGCCGCCCTGAGTATCACGCTCCGCGCCGGGGCGGGGCAGGAATCGGCGTCAACCAGTATACGCATGGTGAATCAAAGCAGGGACTTGAGCGCGTCAAATTCCGGCGGTATCGTTGTCGACTTTACCATCATCTTCATAGCCTCCTCCAAACATGGAGGAGGCTTCACCGGACCGGTGAGTGGTTCGACTATACGGGCGAACTTCGCCGGGTGAGCGGTGGCGAGCACGGTACAGCTTCCACTCTGAAGCGCCCCCGAATCGTGAAGCCGCGTTACCGCCTGCCAGCCGACCGCGCCGTGCGGATCCAGAATGTATCCAAAGCGGTCGTGAACCTCCGCTATTGCTGCCTTCGTGTCGTCATCATCTATGGAAACGCCGAGTATCATGCGCCGTAGGCCGTCCAAATCCCAGTGGGCGCTGAGCCGCTCAAAATTGCTGGGAGCGCCCACATCCATAGCGTTGGAGATGGTCGCGGTGGACACACGCGGGGTATACGTCCCGTGTTCAAGATATTCGGGAAAAGTCTTGTTGCTGTTTGACGCGGCGACAAAGCGGTCTATAGTAACGCCCATCTTTGACGCGTACATACCGGCGGTCAGGTTACCGAGGTTGCCTGAGGGTACGCAGAACACGAACGGGCGTTTTGCCCCACGGTTTTGCAGAGCGCCGGCGGCGGCAACATAGTACACAGCTTGCGGGATGAGGCGGGCTATGTTTATGGAGTTTGCGGACGACAGCGCAAGCCGCGTGTTCAAGTCCGCATCGGAGAGCGCTGTTTTTACGAGCCGCTGACAGTCGTCAAAGCTGCCTTCGACGGCTATGGCGGCTATGTTGCCGCCAAGACCGGCTATCTGCCGTTCTTGCAGCGGCGTAACTCGTCCTTTGGGGTAAAGAACGATTACGTCTATGCCTTGTACCTGATAAAACCCGTTTGCGACCGCACCGCCTGTATCTCCAGAAGTCGCCACGAGTATCTTTAATGGGCGGTCCTCGCCCCGGTGTATGTACGCAAAGGAGCGCGCCATGAAACGCGCCCCAAAATCTTTGAACGCCGCCGTAGGCCCGTGAAAGAGTTCCAGTATGAAACGTTCACCGGCGCCGGCAAGCGGGGCATCGAAAGTAAAAGCGCCGTGAACTATATCGGACAGCGCTGCGCCGGAAATGCAGGGCGATACAAACGGGCGTATTGTCTCGTACGCTATATCATGGAAATCCATGCCGCCAAGCGATGAAAGGGCGCTTGGGCTGAGGGGTGGTATCTCTTCGGGTACGAAAAGCCCGCCATCCGGGGCGAGCCCACGGACGGCGGCGGCGGCAAAATCACACTTTTCGTTACGGTTTCGTGTACTGTAGTAACGCATTATTACATTATACAGGACGCGGCATGGTTTGATAACGCCCCGGCCGCCTGCGATGGAATGAGAAATGATGAATGTCATTTTGACACACTCGCTTGACAGGACACGGGGTAATAATTATACCTTTACGGACCCGCTTAATCTGGCCAGCATTAAATTACTGAAAAAAAGAGAATACAGGCTTAACAAACGGAGATTTGAGGATGAGTAATATAAAAACAGTGTTTTTTACGAAGATGTTTTTCAAACTTTTAAGCGCATTGACGATAACTCTGTCGATATGATATACGGCGATCCTAACTACAATGTCGGGATAAATTACGCCGGTAGGAAATACACGCAAAAATGGAATGAATATATTGCATGGTATATTGATCTGGCAAAAGAATGTATGCGCGTCCTAAAGCCGGATGGTAATTTGTTTTTAATGAACTATCCCAGACAAAACGCCTATCTGCGGGTAAAATATCTTGATGAGGCGGCTTATGATGTTTTCGATTACGTCTGGATTTACAATACGAATGTCGGACATTCACCTAAAAAATTCACGACGGCGCACCGCTCAATTTTACACGCCGTAAAATCAAGTAATAATAAATTCTATAAAGATAATGTCGCTGTGCCGTATCAGAATCCTACGGACAGAAGAATTATGCGGAATATAGCAAACGGGTCAAAAGGGCGTATGCCGTACTCGTGGTGGTATTTTGACCTTGTAAAAAATGTTTCAAAAGACAAAACATTTCATTCGTGCCAGATACCGCTTAACCTTGTGGAAATGCTGATAAAAGCGGCGACAGAAGAAGGCGATACTGTGCAAATTCTTTTTGGCGGTTCCGGTTCAGAGCTTGTTTTATGCAAAAATTTACAGAGGAATTTTATATCCAGCGAACTGGACAAGCCTTACTATGACATGATAATTGACCGCCTGAAAAACAACGGACTGATTAAATCCGATTACAAATTACCGCCAAAGAGAAATCTTTTGCGCGGTTCCGATAATTTACTGTTCAAT
>JAIRMY010000232.1 GCA_031258335.1 Spirochaetaceae bacterium
GGGCCGTTGCGGGGCCTGTACGGTGATATTCAACGGCGCTGTGAGTTCCGCCTGTTTGATACCGGCCTTTCGTATACACGGCAGTAATATCATAACCATAGAAGGTTTTTTGCTGACGGAGGAGTATAAAGACATCATGCACGGTTTTAACCTGCATGACGTAGAAAACTGCGGTTTTTGCGACGCGTCAAAGATACTTCTTACCGAAACCCTGCTTGCGGAAAAGGAACTGCCCCCGCATGACGAGATACTTGCCGCGTTTGACGGCATAAGATGCCGCTGTACGCTGGGTGAGAACCTGACGGACGCGGTAATAGCCGCGGCTCAGGTACGAAAGAGGAGGTTGCTTGAGCAAAACGGCAAATGAATTCTTTTACCCCTCCAATATTCAGGAATTTTTTGGCTTACTGAACCGTTTTGAGGTGGCGGATATCTTTTCATGCGAGGCCGGGCAAATAATGGAACAGCACGGCAGGGCATTAACTCTCCCGAAAATCATCGTCAGCATGGATAAACTTACCGAGATGCACAGCATAAACCGCACGGAGCGTTACATAGAAATCGGTTCCATGGTGAACATAAATCAAATTTTCAGACTGGGGAAGATTATACCTCTGGCGCTGCGGTGGACTCTGGACAACCTGTACAGTAGGCTTTTGCGTAAAACCCTGAGTTTAGGCGGGGTGATTTGCCAGACTTCATGTTTTGACCCGCTTACCGCGCCGCTTGTGGCGCTGGATGCAAGGTACGAACTCCGGACAAACACGCAATCCCGCTGGATAAGCGCTGTCCGGCTCACCTGCCCTGACAAAGCGGATGTTTTTCATCCGCGGGAAATACTTTACCGTGTACGAATACCGCTGGAACAGTGGGATTTTACCCTTTGCAGGCGTTTTGAAGCGATAAACAGGGATGAGACCGGAAATGGCGTGATTGTGTTTCTCGCCCGCATACAAAATGACATTCTGTCTGATGTCCGTGTGGTATACTCCGGTGAAGGCATTCTGCGCGACAGGAACTGTGAGACGAGCCTCATAGGTAAAAAACTTCCGCTTGCCAGAAAAGACGCAGCCGCCTTTACCAACCTCTGGAAAAACCGCATAGACGAAAACTATCCGCCATTTCTCCGCAGCCGCATATTTTCGTTCATAGAAAAAACCATAATGCATTTTGCCGATTAGTTCCGGCGGAGCCCGGGGGAGATTCGCGTTTATGATTTAACCTGAAATTCCGATAATAATATTGGAATTGTAATGAACAGGAAATTCATTATCGCGGTTTTTGCCGCCGTGTTAGTTTTACTGCCGGCCTTGCGATGCTTTGCCGGTGGCATGAAAGATCCCGGTCTTATCGTCTCGAATGGAGAAGATGATACGTCGAGGGTCATTTCGATTAACTGGATCACGGCATCTAAACCCGAACAATACAAATGGGGACTCTACCGTTATGATTTGGAGGAGAAGACTTATACTCTTATCCATGAGTTGGAAGTTTTCGAAAGTTCCTATACTGACGAAGACATCGAGCCGCCTCTTAGCAGATACTACTACAAGATAGAGCACGTTAAAAAAAACGCCCCGTTGCAGGCATTGACTCCCAAGCGTATAGACAAGGTGGATGTACAAAAACAACTGGCATCAATATTTGAGTCCGCGGTATATCCCGATAGTTCCGGGCGTTCAACTTCGTCCCTATTTCCCGCAACGGCGAGAACGGGTTCTCCCAAAAGACCAGAGACTGCGGCATCTTTTTTTAACGAAGGAATCTATATAGGGATAATCAGTTTTTCGGGAAGGGTCAAAGACATTACCCAGAACCCGGACGGGAGTCCGGCGCTGGTTTTGCTTGACGGCACGGGACGTCAGGCGTTGATAGAAAACCTTAACCGCGCCTACCTGCCATCGAAGGCAAACGGGACGGCGCTGTACTATGCCGATCATAAGGCGCTTGCCAATTTAGCGGAGATGAAGAGTAAAAACAGCCTGCCGTCTAATATTGATTCCGTTACCGTTATTACATTTACAGACGGGACTGACACGAGTTCCACAGACGCGGACTTTAAGCCGTTGGAAGGACAGGGCGGTTTTAGCAGCGCCGCAAGGTACAAGAGTTTCATCAAACAGCAGTTTAGCGGAAACACAATAGGTAGAAGAATACCCGGAGTCAAAAAATTCAGCGCATGGGCCATAGGAATTTCCGGTAAAGACATTCAGAATCAGGCTGATTTTACCGAGACTCTACAGTCTGTAGCATCCGCGCCGGAATATGCCGAAGAAGTCTACGAATTATCCGATGTAAATGCAAAACTGGCGGGCATAGCGGACGAAATTTTGAATCTGTACCGCCCCAGGATAAATCTGACTATATCCACACCGGCGTATCCTGTAGGCACACTCGTCCGTATAACATTTGACGATTACACTAACAGTCCGGATATTTCCGGGCATTACATTGATTTACGGATAAGCTGGGACGGGACGGAAAAAACCTATGCGCTTACCCCCGCGGATTCACGCGGCACTGATATTGCCGATGGCCGCCGCCGTATATATGGAAAGCGCAATGAAACCGGTATTGATTATACACTGATGCTAAGCGCCGATTTTAACGAATCAAATGTGAAGCAGTGGTATATACAGCCCGGCGAGGATGCTTTTGGCTGGATGCAAAACAACGAATTCACGACAAAGAAGTCTCCCGATTTTACCCATGAACGCAAGTCAGAAATAATATATCTTGTTCTTGATTCAAGTTCGTCATTGACGGAAAAAGAAATTACCGAAATAAGGCAGGCCGTAACGCAGTTCATAAACAAGCTGTACGATTCACTATACGGCGCATATTCGCGTGATACTATGATCGCGCAGACGGCGGGAAACGGCTATCCGCAGGCGGTGGGACGAACAAACGGCGTGGTTTCGACCACGCGGATATTCCAGACACAGGGACAGGGGGGGCAAAGTTTTCCATCCGGTACGGTTTCGTCCGTGCGGACAGCCCAGACGCAGGGACAAGCGGAGCAGATTCAGCCGTCCTCCATATTTCGGGACACAACGCGGATGTCTTCAACAACATCCACTACGGTTTACCAGCGTAACCAAAAACCGCCCGCGG
>JAIRMY010000080.1 GCA_031258335.1 Spirochaetaceae bacterium
CGGAAACGGCGCTATGCTTTGTAACGGTGCTTTTTTTACCCAAAAGTTCCTTGATTTTGGCGGCTTTGCCAATTTTGTACCGTATATAGTACAATTTTGCACGTCGTACCTTGCCTGAACGGCTTACTTCTATACGCGCTATGCGTGGAGAGTGAATCGGAAACACACGCTCAACGCCTACCCCGTAAGAATTCTTCCGCACGGTAAAGGTTCTAGCGGAACGTGAATTCTTTATCGCTATGACAAGGCCTTCGTATATCTGAATACGTTCCTTTCCGCCTTCGACAATCTTAAAATGCACCTTAACGGTATCACCCGGTCTGAAAAACGTTATATCGTCCTTCATCTGGGCTTCTTCAATGGCTTTTATCTCGTTCATAATTCCTCCGCGGCGCTGGAAACTTCATCTATCATTTTACGGGTTTCATCATCAAAAAGCCCTTTTTCCATCCCTTTACGCAGTAAATCGGGACGATTTACCAGGGTTTTTTCGATACGTTTCCTTAATCTCCAACGCCGTATATTTTCGTGATGACCCGAAAGCAAAATTTCAGGTACCCGCGCTTCACCCACTATGCTATCATATATTTCGGGGCGTGTATACTGGGGATACTCCAAGAGCCCGCCGTAAAAGCTTTCCTCGTCCAAAGATTCGGCGCTTATCACATCGTCTATGAGCCTGTAACTCGCGTCTATGAGCACGAGCGCCGCTGTTTCGCCGGATGACAGAACATAGTCTCCTATAGAAATTTCATCATCAATATACAGGTCTATGATACGTTGGTCTATACCCTCGTAACGCCCGCAGACGAGTATCAGTTCTGTTTCCTTCGACAGTTCTTTTGCCAAATCCTGGGTAAAGAGCCTGCCTCCCGGCGAAAGATACACTGTGCGTCTACCCGGAGCGCCGGCGCCGGCGGCGTTAAGCGCACGGGCAAGCGGTTCCGGCAGCATGAGCATACCGGCACCGCCGCCGTAGGGCGCGTCATCGCAGGTACTATGCCTGTCAAGCGCATAATCGCGTATGTTAATAGAGCGGTACTCCACGATTCCCCGCGTAACAGCCCGCGACATGATAGATGTGGCGAAGAATGCGTCAATTATTTCCGGGAAAAGTGAAACTACCGTGTACTTCATTCTGCCTTGGGGTTTAATACCCCGCCGCTTGCGGCGGGGAGGCTCATTCAAGAATCCAACACGCAAGCAGCGTCATTTCCCCCCTTTCAACGCTGATTTCTCCGAAAAATTCGTTTCGGAACGGGACTAGTCTTGTTTTACCTGAAGGAAGGCGCACTTCGACAAGCTGTCCTCCTCCACCTTCCAGTATATCCAGCGCCTCGCCAAGCCTGTTTCCGTCTGAATCGACAACAGAAAACCCTTTAAGGTCTTCTATATAGTACTCATTTTTGGCAAGCGCCGCCGCTTCGGAACGTAAAACGAGAATCTCCGCGCCGGAAATGGCTTTTGCCGCCTCCGGCGTATCGATTCCGTTAAATTTTACCAAAAGATTTTCCGGCGCGCCCTCTATATTTAAGGCTGCATCAATTTGATACGGGCGTTCCCAACCTTTGCCGCGCAAAACGACGGAGGAAAGACCTAACAGATGTTCTGTTTCGCCTGAAAGCGAGCGTACTTTGACAAAACCTTTCAATGCGAACGGCGAAAGGACAACCGCGCTTACAAAACGTTTCTCACTCAACTAGTTCCAAAACGGCGCGTTTGCCGGATTTAGCGGTGGCTGCTTGCAGGACGGTCCTGATAGCCTTGATGATACGGCCATGTTTCCCGATCACCTTGCCTATGTCGTTTTCTCCTACGTTAAGCCTTATAAGGAGTGACGCTCCGCTGTCTGACGCATCGACCGAAACGGACGAAGGATCATCCACCAGAGATTTTGCGATGTAATCGATCAGTTCTTTTTCCAAAATTCCGCCTCTTAACCGGCGTCAGTCGGGTTTTCACCCGGGACTTCCGGATTATCCATTCTGATGTTTTTGACGTTAAAAATCTTACGCACGGTATCACTGGGCCGCGCTCCTTCTTTCAGCCACTTTACAGCTTTTTCCGCGTCAAAGGATATTTGTTTTTCCTCTCCGGCGATAGGATGGTAGTAACCCAACTCTTCTATCGTTCTGCCGTCCCTTGACGCCCGGGAATCCACAACCACGATACGGTAGAACGGACGTTTTTTTGTTCCAAATTTCTTGAGCCTTATAACTGCGCTCATAAATCCTCCTGCATATACTTAGGGTATTATACATAGCGCGGTTCGTCAATGAGGCGGTGCGGCTGAATAGCGCCTTCGCTATTAACTTCACAATCAAAGAAACCGATAAGAAATTGGGCGCTGAAAGCCCAAGCGCGGGGCGGGTTACGCCCAAAGTAAGAGGAAATATGTTTATGCCCCGTGGTTTATGCGTGGCGGGGGTTTGACAAAGAGCGCGTAAAGCCTTATACTGAAACAAATTTATGAATCACGATGCGCAATTTATAGGAGAGACCGTATGAAAACAGGCAGCTTGAGATTTTTTTGCCTATTTCTTTTTGTAAGTTTGCTGGCAGTTCCAGCCTTCAGCGACAGCAACACCGTTGCCTTAGAAACGATAATCCTTGATAGTTTCGATGGTACGCCTTATGTGGTAGATGGCGAGGAGTATAGGTACACATGGAAGGTTGCAGGGAGCAAATTTTCCACAAAGACCGATAACCAGACTTTCCCCATCATAAGTCCTGTAGCCACAGCTCCGCAGGCCCTGCTTAGGCAGAAACCGGACATAAAGAGTCTGGGCATTCAGGGCGCGTTTGACCGTCAGGGGTACAACTGGATAGACATATACCCGACTTTGGCGGATGGAGATGGGGAACCCGTGGAAATACCTTTACAAGGACGTACTCGTGTCATAGACGTATGGGTTTGGGGAGCGAACCTGAACTACAGTTTAGAGGTGTATTTACGGGACAACAGGGGGATGATACACCAAATACAGCTTGGACAGTTAAAGTACACCGGTTGGAGGAATCTCCGTGTTGACGTGCCGGCGGGTATTCCCATGGTTTCAAATATACTGCCGCGCGCGACGGTCGACTCAAGATTCGTGAAATTCCGTCTTTGGACGAATCCCGAGGAGAAAACATATGTAAGCGTCAAGCGGGATGTGAGCGGTAAAATAACCGAGATGGTGCCATTCTACGTTTATATCGCACAGCTTAAAGTGCTGTCCGATATTTATGAAACCGTTTATGACGGCGACGAACTTGCGTATCCCAAGAATACGGAAGCGTTATGGTCAGCCACAGGCGCCAACTAAAAGGAGGCTCAAAATGAAACGAACTTTATTAATCTTTATTGTAGTAATCAGCGCAGGTGTTTTATTCGCTCAAGATGGAGTAGGCGCTCCGGTGGCGGCGGATACCGCGGCCGGGCTTCCACAGCAGAGCCTTTCCGAAATTTCGGTCGACAAGTTTGAAATGGAAGGTTTTTGGCGCTCGGATATTTCCACGGACACAGGTTTTACCGTGAGCAGGCTGTTCGAGGGCGGACCCTCGACCAAGACTCCTATAGAGGGTGAAGCGGAGCTTAATATTCCGGATAACAAGGTTTTAGGGACAAAGGTTGATTTCCTTCGCCGCGGGCATACCAGCGTCTACATATTAGCGAGTCGTCCCATACCCATTGAGGGCTTGGTAAAAACAATTTCCGTTTGGGTTGTCGGGCGTAACTACAACCACAGCCTTACGCTGTTGATTCAGGATTTTTACGGGCGTAACTTTGAGATTTACATGGGGCGGCTTAACTTTCAGGGTTGGAAGAACCTGACCGCCGTTATACCGCCGCAACAAGAATTGGGGATGAACGGGGTAGTCCAACAAAATTATCACTATAGCAATATTTCAGGCATAAAGGTAACCGGTTTTAGAATCGACTGTGATCCGATGGAAGCCTTTGGCACTTATTTCGTATATTTTGATGACCTTCGCGCCGTTACCGACCTATTCACCGAAGATCTGCGCGACCCGGATGACCCAATAGACGATTGGTAGAATGCTTTGATACGGCGTGATGGCATATCTAACCGGTTTTCACGCGATTGAGGAGAGGATTAAGGCTTGCGCGGCTGGCTGTGTACTGCTTGCCGCAAAGCCGGGACCTCGGGCGCGTGAGATAGCCGCCCTTGCCGTGAAGCAGGGGATTCGTGTCCTGCGTACCGGTACAACGGAGCTTGACCGCCTTTCACCCGGCCATCGTGGGCTTGTCCTTGAGGTCAATGATGGCGGGGAACCTTCCATTTTTACTCTTGATTCCTTTCTGGAATCGCTGGGTGACAAGAAAAAAGTTCTTGCGGTTATGCTGGATGAAATAACCGATCCGCATAATTTTGGCGCCATACTGCGTTCCTGCGATCAGTTCAACATTGATATTGTTATCACACGGAATAAACGGAGCGCGAAACACGCGGACATTATCGCAAAGACTTCGGCGGGGGCATCGGCGTGGGTTCCGTCCGCCGAAACAGCAAATTTGCCCCGCGCCGTTGAACAGCTTAAAGAAGCCGGTTTTTGGGTCTATGGCGCGGATATGACCGGCAAAGCCCTGTACGACACAGACCTTTCAGGGCGCGTATGCGTGATTTTGGGTGGAGAAGGCCGGGGACTGAGCCGCCTCCTCGCCGAAAAATGCGATGCTCTTATATCTATTCCCTCGTTAGGAAAAATCGACAGCCTTAACGTCTCCGTTGCGGCGGGCATCGTACTGTACGAAGTTACACGCCAGCGGCTTTCAGACCGCCGCTAGGCGGTTTCACTGCTCACTCGTCGTAAAGTTGAATCCCCCGGCAGACTCGCCCGCCCTCTCTCTGTCAAGTCCTAAAATAGGTTGACATATTATGCTTGTACCGCTTACGCTGAACTTGCCGTTTTTGAGGCAAGCATATAAGGTGTGAACAGGCGCTACGCGCCTGCGGTATTGGGGGCGTGAGCCTTCCAATAATCATGCCTGCTGACTCTTGC
>JAIRMY010000136.1 GCA_031258335.1 Spirochaetaceae bacterium
CTCAGATAGGGGAGGGCGTAGAATTGGTGAACGGCATAATAGGTTACGGCTGCCGTGTTTTTTACGGAAGCAAGGCGGTGCGTTTTGTGCTTGGCAATAACTGCGCCTTAAAGTACGGGGCGCGTCTTATACATTCCATACTCGGCGACAATTCAACGGTATCCTGTTGCGAAGTGTTGAACAACCTTGTCTTTCCGGCACATGAACAGCATCACAATAATTCATTCCTGATAGCGTCTATGATAATGGGGCAGTCCAACATGGCCGCCGGGGCGACGGTCGGCTCGAATCACAACAGCAGGGGAAACGACGGCGAGATAATCGCCGGACGGGGTTTTTGGACCGGACTCTCCAGCGCCCTAAAGCATAATTCGCGCTTTGCGAGTTTTACGATGATTACAAAGGGGCACTACCCGTTTGAACTCAACATACCGCTCCCATTCTGTATGCTTGCCAACAACAGCGAAAACACGCTGCGCGAAATTATGCCGGCTTACTGGTGGATGTACAATATGTACGCGCTTCTACGCAACAGTTGGAAGACTCAGATCCGCGACAAACGCGCCTTTGCCGAGCAGCATTTTGAAACGGACTACCTTGCGCCCGATACCGCAGCCGAAATAATCGAAGCGCTTGTCTGGCTGGAAAGCCGTGAGGCGGAAATTGACGGAAACGATAAAATTACCGTACCTGGGAGGGTTTTTGAACGATCAAATCTGCCGGTCATCATAGTCAAGGCGCGTAAAAGCATGGCGGCGTACCGCGATATGCTCACGTACTATGCGGTAAAGACCCTCGTATACCATTTTTTTGAGACAGGCGATTTTGATTTTGAAAAGTTTAGCGCCGTACACGGTGAAAACATATCGCTGGAATGGGAAAACCTTGGCGGGCAGTTGGCCCCGCATGACAAGGTTGAAGCGTTGCGCGCCGCGATACGAAGCGGCGGCATCTCCTCGTGGGAGGCGGTACACGCTGAGTATAAGCGCCTGTTGTCCGAATACCCGCATGACAAGGCGCTCAACGCGTTGCAAGTCCTGCGCTTCCTCTCCGGCGGCACGGCTATCACAAACAGGGAATGGGCGGCCTTCCTTGACAAGGCGGCGAGCATACGGCTGTACATCGAAGAACAGGTCTATTTCACCAAGCGCAAGGACTACACGGACCCGTTTCGCAACATAAGCTATCATACCGAGGCTGAACGGGATGCCGTCTTGGGGAAAATCGAAGATAACCCCCTGTTGTCCCATGTCAGAGAAGAGAGCGCAGAATTCTTCGGTATGCTGGCGCGGAGCGCCTGTAAACCCGTTGGCGGGTTGAAACCCGTTGCGGGCGGGTTTATCCTTTAACTATGATTAAACGCAATCCCAACATGGGGCGGCTCAGGGCCGGTTATCTGTTTCCGGAAATTGCGCGGCGGCGGCGCGAATTTGCCGCAAAGCACCCGGACGCGAAAATTATCAGTATGGGCGTCGGCAACACCACAGAGCCTATAATGCCGCATATCTGCGCCGCTCTTGTAGAGGGGGCGCGTAGATTGGGCGGCGCGGAAACGTATTCCGGTTACGCGGATGAGGGGCTGCCGGAACTTCGCAAGGCGGTTTCAGAAGTTTACTATAAAGGTATGTTCCGGGCGGATGAAGTTTTTATCAGCGACGGGGCAAAATGCGATATAGGCCGCCTACAGACTCTGTTTGGCGCGGGCGTAAATATAGCCGTGCAGGATCCTTCTTACCCAGTGTATGTTGACGGCTCCGTCATATCCGGTGCGGCGGGGCGCGAAAAACCTGACGCCATCTTTGAGTGTGAAGACTGCCATTCGGAGGATACCGGTTACGGGGGAGTTAGCTATCTTCCCTGTACGCCGGAAAACAACTACTTCCCCGACCTCTCGGCGATAAAAAACGACAGCGTGGTCTACTTTTGCTCCCCGAATAACCCGACCGGGGCAGTCGCGAACAAGGCTCAGCTTACCGCCCTGGTATCCGCGGCGTTGCGTACAGGTTCGATAATCGTGTACGATGCCGCCTACTCCGCCTACATAAGGAACACCGACTTGCCAAAGACGATTTACGAGATTCCCCTCGCCCGCAAATGCGCCATCGAAGTAAATTCATTCTCGAAATCCGCGGGCTTTACCGGAGTGCGGCTTGGCTGGAGCATAGTGCCAAAGGACTTGAGTTTTTCAGACGGTGAAAGCGTGAACGGAGATTGGGCGCGTCTTACGGCTACGGTATTCAACGGCGCATCCAACATAGCCCAATACGGAGGTCTAGCCGCGCTGGATAGCGAAGGCCAAGAAGAGATTCGCGCCCTGACTGATTTTTACCTAGAGAACGCCCGTCTGATACGCGGCGCCCTAAAGGCGATGAACATAGGCTCTATAGGCGGCGATAATTCCCCGTACATTTGGGCGCGTTTTCCGGGCCGCCTCAGTTGGGATGTATTCGAGGAACTGCTTGAAAAGTACCATGTCGTAACGACTCCGGGTAGAGGCTTTGGACCGGCGGGCGAATCTTTCATACGGTTTTCCGCCTTTGGACACCGTTCAGATATTGAAGAAGCCTGCGGGCGTCTTTGCGGACACCCTGTATCGAGGCAATGTGGAGATTAACAAAATACCAAAATATAATACATTATGAACAACCAATAGAGAAAAAAATGGTTGATGGAATCAGTTCGCTTTTTCAGGTGAAAAAATCAAAAAAAGGCAGCAGATTGTCTTGTACTGCTTGCGCTGAGCTTGCCGTTTTTAGGGCAAGCATATAAGGTGTGGTCAGATGCTACGCATCTGTGAGATTGGAGGCTTGAGTCTTCCAATACTCCTGTCTGTTAATTCTTTGTGAAGGCGCTCGCTGTTGTAGTAAGCAAGCCAAAGCGCCAT
>JAIRMY010000143.1 GCA_031258335.1 Spirochaetaceae bacterium
CCGGCAATGGATCCTAACCGCGAAAAAAAACCAAACGCGGAAAATAAAAGAAAACCCGGAGGACAGCCGGGACATGAGGGCAACATACTACGTCCGGTTTCAAATCCTGACAAAATAATGAGCCTCCCCGCCGAGCGGCGGGGAGGCTCGTTCTGTAAGGAAATTTATCATATGGGGGGTTTACTACCAATTTTTGTAAGTGCTACTGATTCTAACCGCCACAAGCGGCGGGGTATTAAACCCCAAAGGCAGAATAAGGGAAAGGGGCGCGGGTTTGTGCGTTTTATCGGCGCCTTTACCGTTATTTTTGCGGCCGGGGTCGGCGCGGCTCTGGGGCTTGCGCTGGCGGCGACGGTGAACGTGATGAATCAGGAGAACTTTCGTGTATTCGCGCCCGCCCTGCCAACAAAAATCCTCGACATAAACGGCGAGCTGATTACCGAATTCTCCGCCGATGAAAAACGCGAGTTAATCTCTCTCTCCGAGCTTCCGCAGCATCTTATTTTTGCTGTGCTTGCCCGCGAGGACCCGGATTTTTATAAACACAGGGGTTTTAGCGTACGCGGTATAATCCGCGCCGCCTGGGGGCTTCTAATAGGGCAGAATTTGGGGGGCGGTTCGACCATAACCCAGCAGGTAGCGGGCACTCTGTACACGGACCGCTCGGAACGCACCGTTTCCCGTAAAATCCGTGAACTCTGGTGGGCGGTACAGATGGAAAGACGCTATACCAAGAATGAAATCATGGAGATATACCTCAACTATATGTATATGGGCCCCGGAGTCTACGGTGTCGAGGCGGCCAGCAAATACTTTTTTGGTCATAGCGCGCGGGATATAAGCCTCGCAGAATCGGCGATACTCGTGATTCAGCTTTCCAGCCCCTCAAGGTACAACCCTCTCGACAATCCAAATTTAGCCATGGACAGGCAGAGAAGCGTCCTTAACCGCATGGTCGAGTTTGGCTATACGGTCAAAGCCGAGGCGGACGCATCGTTTGACGAGTATTGGGAAAACTATGACTATACGCGGGTGTCGCAGGCGGCGTACTTCCACCGGGACGACAAGGCTCCGTGGTTCAGCGAATACGTGCGCCGCGAGCTGGACGGCATGATGTACAACACGATGGACTACTACCGGGACGGGTACACGGTGTATACCACGCTGGACCTCCGTTTTCAGGATACCGCGGCTAAGTACATGGAGGAGGGGATAAACCGCGCCAACAGGGAGTACAAGGTTTCGTCCGGCAACAGGCTGGTACGCGCCGAGCAGACGTATGTCCCCATAGTAAACCTCCTTTCCCTTGCCTTCGACGTAAACATACTGCGCGGCACGTCTCAGGAACAGAACGAGACCCGCGCCGTAAACCGGTATACAAAGGTGATAAACCCCGTTGTCGATTTAGCAGCCCTTGCCTTCGGGCTGGAAGACATGAAAGGCATATCCAACGCCGGCTTTGCCGAGTTGAAGTCGAAGACCGAAGAAAATGTGGTAGAAGGGGCGCTCATAGTCATAGAAAACGAGACCGGCCATATAAAGGCGATAATAGGCGGCTCAAAGTTTGACGAGAACAATCAGTTTATCCGGGCAACGCAGGGGCGTATGACGCCCGGCTCCAGTTTTAAGCCACTGTACTACTCCGCCGCCATAGACAGCGGGAAGTTTACCCCGTCCTCGCTGATATACGATGCGCCCGTCGTTTTTCACAACGATGACGGGACGCCGTACATACCGCTGAATTTCAGGGGCGAATGGCGCGGATCCGTGCTTCTGTACGAGGCGCTGGCGCATTCTATGAATGTGGCGTCCGTTAAAGTTCTCGATACAATAGGTTTTGACGCGGCCATAGACCGCGCCGCGCTGCTGCTGGGGATAGAAGACCCGGCGATTAAGCGGTATACCTTTCCGCGGGTGTACCCGTTGGCGCTTGGAATCGTCTCTATAGCTCCCATACAGATGGCGCGGGCCTTTGCCGTGTTTGCCAACGAGGGGCGGGAAGTTACTCCAATGGCCATACGTTACATAGAAAACCGGAACGGGACGGTAATCATAGACAACGAGCGGGACATCAGGCTTAAACAGAGGCAGAAAGGCAGCGCGGGGCAGCTCGTCAGCCCGCAGAACGCCTATGTTATGACCAACCTCCTGAAAAAGACGGTGGAATTGGGGACGCTGGGAGGGCAAAGCGCAAAATTTGTGTTTGTAAACGACAAAGGTGAACGCTACCGTATCGCCGCCGCCGGCAAGACGGGAACGACTCAAAACTGGTCCGATGCGTGGACTGTGGGTTTTACCCCGTACTATACCACGGCTATCTGGTTTGGTTTCGACAAACCGGGGAATTCACTGGGACTCACGCTGACGGGCGCTACGCTGGCCGGCCCCATCTGGGGGGATTTCATGCGTGAAATTCACCGGGGGCTGCCCGCCAAAGACTTTAGGCGGCCCGAAAACGGCGTTGTTGACATCAGGGTCTGCGCAAAGTCGGGGCAGCTTCTAACGCCGTCCTGCAATGAGGGCGATGTCGTGCTTACATTTCTGGAAAAATTCCGCCCTACGGAGTACTGTACCTATCACAGCGGAGGTGATTACGGCGGAGGTGATTACAGGTCGCATTTAGCGATAGAAACAATGCGTACCGGCTTGTCGGCGTTTGACGACAGCGAAGTAGTATCCGGACTCAAAATGCCGAGCCTTGATTTAAGCTGGCTTCCCGTCGGTTCCGCCAGCGTGAGCGGCATTGACGAGAGTCAGGTTCCCGCCACCGGAAACGATGACGAGCCGCTCCCTAGCATGGGGGACGATGACTTCACGCTTGAACTTACGCTGCCGTCGCTGGATAGTTTCGAGATACCGTCATACAACCCGTTGCTGGAATAGCCCGTTTTTTTGTCCGCTGATTACGCTGATTTTCGCGGATAAAGATGCTATAAGCTGCGTTAATCAGCGGACATTTCTTAAATGGAAAAACTGTAAATGAAAAACTGTTGCTCATTAACGACAATCGCTTGACTTTTTCCCGGAATCTGGCGATAATAAAAACAGACTGTGGTTTGCGCCGCTCGTCTTGATACGGCCGGGATATATTATATCGCCGGCCTTTTTTATTTTATTGAGGATATTATTTAGTGATTTCTGATGTATGGATATTGAGTATTTAAAATCTCCTTTTTTTACTCCTACGTCCAGTAAAGTTTTAAAACCGGCTTTTGTCGTTTTCTTAAAAGTCTTTACAAAATACCACTTGTCCGGACTGTCTTGAATAATAATATCGGGATTTTCCAGCGTTTGGGACATTGCTGCCATATAACCTTCTCTTTCCTTGTTTTTTAGCTTCTGAAACTGATTTCTGCTTATTAGAACAGTCCCTAAGAATGTTTCTTTTTTCTCTTCTTTTCCGAATAGATTGATATAGTTTTCCCATGAATGAGCCTCCCCGCCGCAAGCGGCGGGGTATTAAACCCCAAGGCAGAATAAACCACTCCATCCATTATTGCTTCAGTATTTTTAAACTTTTCTTTGAAATACTGTTTGTAACTATTCAGTCGCCTGCGGGGGATAGCGGAAATCGGCACAAGCCGCAAAGCGGCTTGCCGCTGTTCAGTGTGCCGGTGGCACAGTGAACACGCGGTACAATGGGACGGCAGCCCCGAAATGAGCCGATTGGAGCGAAAGGG
>JAIRMY010000161.1 GCA_031258335.1 Spirochaetaceae bacterium
TGAGCACTGCGGTTTGCAGCAACACAAAACGCCGGGTAAGCTCTATTATGTTTTCTGCAAAGAATTTTTTCGCAAAATCCGGCGCGAGGATGAAGCGCCCGTTCTCCTCGTGCAGCATATTCTTCGCCGTCTTGTCCCGCTTGAAGAGGAGGCTGCGGAGAAGCCCCCCCGAATCCTCTGGAAATACTATCTCCGAGACGCCTATGGTTTTTTCCGCCTCGTCTATGTTTACCGCCGAAACTATCTCCTCGTTTTCCAGAAACAGCGGCGGAAAATTCTGTAGATACGCTATGGGTCGTATATGGAGGTAACCGTAGCGGTCTATTTCCATGAAGAGCAGGGCGGGCAGCGCCTGCGCCGAACGCGCCTTGCGGACGACCCAGCCCTCGTAGAGAAGCGGAATACCGGTAAAACGCGAGAATACCAGCGAGAGAAAGGAACTGAGCTCAGGCTTTTGAATCACGGTGTTGAGAAAGGCGGTCTCTGTCCAGCGGTGTCCCATGTCGTCTATACGGTAGACAAGGTTCCCCACCACGGCAAACGACGCGCCGTAAACTGTAAGGTTTGAGGATTTGCCATCGCCTTCGATTATGCCGCCCGACTCGTCCTCCAGCGCCAAAGATGCTTTTACCGATGCCCCGTCCCGCTGACTCAGCTTTAACGCGCAACGGAAAAAGCCGTTCGCGGCGCCCAACGGCTCGCCTCCGGCGTTACGCAAGAGACCGGCGGCCAAGAGTTTTTCTATGAGGCGGCTTTCCGGGTTGAATATTAGCGGTCCGCGTTTTTCCGCGGCGCTTCCGCCGCCGAAATCTACAAAAAAGCCTCTCGCCTGTCTGCCGTGTTCAGCAAGAAATTCCCGCAGAGCGTCACGTTCGACGCCGGTGTAACGCCGGTAATCCGGCAACACTCCCCTGCCGCCGGAAAAACGTAACGCCGTCCCGCCGGAAAAACCATCGTCTATTCTTTCAAGCGTGAAGTAAAACCCAGCCACAAATCCATTTTAGGCATACGCCAGAGAATTTTCAAGCGGTCGGTGTATGCACTGAAAACCCGGGCCCCCCGCCGTGGTCTACACAAACCCGCGTAATTCCGCCATACTATTCTCATGGACGAATCCCAAAACAAAGGCAAACCGGAAGAAAAACTGGCGCTGGTAAGTTCCGACAAGGAAGCGTTACACGCATACCAGATGCGTGAGATGGCGCTGTCCGACTGGACGAGCGGAGTAAACTTTGCCCGCGCCGGGACTGAGCGGAGCGGCATCGAGGACGCAAGGGAGCGAACGGCGTTTCAGGACCTGCTCGGTACGCAGAGAGCCTGAAACGTCGTTAAACGTTATGATGAACTTTACGCGGCAGCGGATTTTGGGCGGCTCAGAAGCGCAAAAAGCGCGACAACAGCGAGACCCGCGACCACGGCGATTTTTCCGTTGACCGGTACGCCGGATCCGGAAGCCGCGATACCAAAGTTATGCGCGATGGCACCCGCCAGGATAAACGCCAGCACGCATACGCTTGCGTCTGCGTTTCCCTGACCCGCCTTGATGAGCTGGCGCAACGGGCAGCCGCCTATCAGCACGGAGCCGAAACCGACAAGAACCATGCCGAGAAAATTCCACAACGCTTCCGTGTGCGCTATAGGCTGCCCCGCAAAGCCGGGTTTGAACTTCCCAATGAGCAGGTTTCCTACAAACGCCGCAACGATTACCGCAAGATAACCGGCAAAAGACCAGCCTTTCTTTAGCAGGAAGAGGTCGCGGAAGCCGCCGGCGATGCAGAAGTTGCTCTCGTGGCAAAGCGCGCCTATAACAACCGCCGCGACAAGTGCGATGATCCAGGGCGCGTGCTGGGAACCGGGACCTTCAACGCTGAATTTGATGAAGGCGGGACTTATCACAAGGAACGCCAGCAAGAGAACGGCAAAGACCGGCATGATGAGAGCGTTAAGGCTTGCCGCCGGGCTGCCCTTGCCCGCATCGTCCCCGGCGGCGCTGTCAAGGTTGAAGCCCTTTTTCAGGGCAAACGCGCCGAGTGCGGTGCCGGCGAAAAATCCGGCAAGGCCGACAACGGCGTTCATGTCCCCCGCCCCGACACGAAGGGCCATCCGCAGCGGGCAACCCAGAAACACAAGGCAGCCTACCATGATGAAAAACGCGATGGTGAAGCGGATGAGCGGGCTTCTGGAAACCTGAACGGGCTTCCAGTCGCGCCGTACAACGGCGAGCAGGAAAGCGCCGAGTACGAACCCGGCGATTTCCGGCCTCAAGTACTGAACCGCCGCCGCGCCGTGCAAGCCGAGCGCCCCCGCGACATCACGGATAAAACAAGCGGCGCATAACCCCATGTTGGCGGGATTGCCCAGTGTCATAAGCGCGATTGCCGCCGCGCCTATCACCGCACCGGTTACGATGAACCAGATCCGATCTGTTTTAATTGACATAAAATCCTCCTAAGTTAAGGTTATAAAAAAATATAAGAACAAGCGGTAAAAATGAGAAATAGTTTTTTCATTACCGCTTAGCTCCTTGTATTAAAACGCGCAACAAATTGTTCAAGCCTCTTTTCTTTAGGGTTGTCAAATATATCCTGCGGAGAACCTTCCGCGTGAACTTTTCCTCCTTTCCATAGTATCAAACCTGTACATCCCTAAAGTAATCTTTCCAGAAGCTTGTCTGAAATAGCTCCTGCCGATGTTAGTTCCGCGCCAAGTTGTCCGCTTTCGCAGATAAAAATTTTGTCTCCTAAGCGGCGCGCCTGACTTAGGCTGTGTGAAACCATTATTACCGGATAACTCGCGGCAAGCTGTAGCAGCAGATCCTCGATATTGCGGGCGGCGTGAACATCAAGGGAAGCGGTAGGCTCGTCCAGCAACAGCAACGAGGGTTCGAGCGAAAGCGTTCTAGCGAGGCATAGCCGTTGTTGTTGTCCGCCTGAGAGCCGCCGCGCTGGCATATCAAGGCGGTCCTTCACCTCGTCCCAAAGGCCGACGGAAACAAGGGCGCTTTCAATTTTTCCATGTTTTTCTTTTTCCGCGCAGCCGGCAGCTATGTGCAATGGGATAGCAAGATTGCGATAAATGCTAGTTGGGAAGAGGTTGGGCGTTTGAAACAACATCCCCACACGGCGGCGCAGTTCCAGAAGCGGTAGACCACACGCCGAATCGTATATGGAAAGCGGCTCCGCCCCAAAATTTACGCTAACGCGCCCTGTGGTAACACAGCCTGAAAATTCTTCGTTAAGGCGGTTTATCGCCCGCAACAGCGTAGTTTTCCCCGAGCCGGAGCGCCCTATGATTACCGAAATGCCGGAAGCCGGAAAGATGGCGCTTGCCTCGCGCAGAGCGAAGCGCCCATCGAACGAAACCGAAAGCCTGTCGATATGAACGGCATTAACAGGGGATAGTGAGGGCGGGGTTTTAGAGGCGGAACCTTGCGAACCCTGCGGGCTTCGACTGGTAGAGGGGACAGCGGAAGACGGGAGTATGGAGGCGCGCTGTAGCAAGGAGGAGTCTTTGTTGCTTCTTCCCACAAGGCCAAAACCCCGTGCCTTTTTCATTCCCGTTTCCAAAAGATGTGTCATAGCCACCATAGCGGCGGAAAGACAGAGCAGTATCAGCGCGGCGGCGAAACCGCGCCCAAGCTCCGCGCTGTTCCGGTATTGGGATGCAACGTAATAGATGTAAAAAGGCAGCGCCTCGAACTTTGCGGCAAGGCCGGCGGGGAGTCCGCTGTTGGCGACCACGCCGGTAAGCATAATGACGGCAGTGTCTTCGGCGGCGCGGCCTGTCGCAAGCGCTATCCCCCGCCATAAGCCGCCCCTCGCGGCGGGGAGGAGCATTGAGCGCAAGGCTTGGCCTTTGGTAAACCCCAATGCGGCGCAACTGAGGCGCAAATCATCGGGCAAGGCGAGCAAGGCCTCCCGTGTATTTACGATGAGTACGGGGAGCACAAGCAGAGCGAGGCAGAACGCCGATAGCGTGAGACAGGTGTTAGCGGCTGGCAGCAAGGTACGACGCAGGAACAGGATGAAGGTAAAGCCGAAAAGCCCCACGACGATGGACGGAGTCCCCGCCAAAATATCGACTATGATGCCGACGGCGCGGCGCGCCCGTGACTTGGCGTATTCGGCAATAAAAATGCCGCAGCCTATGCCGGGGAATATGGCCAGACTCAGGGTTAAAAGGACAAGACACAGAGTGCCCGCCGCCGCAGGCCAGATGCCGTCCCAGACGGGGCGCAGTCCCAATATCCCCGCGAAAACCGGAGTGTTGCCAAAAAACAGGCTAATGTTGAGCGAGGGCGCCCCTCTTACCACCAAAAACACGAACAAAGCGCCTATGCCCAGCGACACAAAAAGAACTGCCGCCGTCCCGCCCAGCCGCAAAAGGTTAAACAACGGCGGGCTGTTTCTTGTTTTCAAGTTCTTCATCCTTGTAACCTTCTGACTTTAACCATCTTCCTTTAACCATCTTTCTGGCAACAAGGCTTACCAGCGCGTTCACAACAAATAAAAAAGCGCCGGCGGCGAAGAGCGAATTATAGGCCGACCCTCCTACTTCGTTGGCGGTAACCAAGGACATATGCGCGGTAAGAGTCCGCAGGCTGTCAGTAAGGGTAAGCGGCGCGTGAGGCGAGTTGCCCGATAGCATGAGGGGCAACAGGGTATCCCCTATGGCGCGGCCAAAGCCAAGCAAGGCGGCGGCCAGCAGCGGCTTTTTTGAAGCGGGAAAAACAAAATGCCACAAAAGCTCCAGCCGGGTCATACCCAAAGCGAGGCCGCCCGGGCACAACTCGTCAAGGCGCGGTTCCAGAGCCGATTCCAACACGAGAACCATAGTCGGTATGATAAGCAGTGTGAGCGTGAGCGAGGTTGAGAGCAGACACAAGCCTGAGCCGCCTAGCGCCTCCCGTACGAGCGGGGTTAGCAGAAATAGGGCGGCAAACCCGTACACAACAGTCGGAATAGCCGTCATAAACCGGATAATGGCGTGAAACGCCCGCGCCGCAAACGCCCCCCTATGCGCCAGCCGCCAACAGGCCGCCGCCACGGACGCAGGCCACGCTATAAACAACGTAGCGGTGGAGAGCACGAGAGAACCGGCAAGCATGGGAAGAATACCGAAGCGCCCCTCGTAGGGCGCCCAGACCCATGAAAACACCCCGCCCACTCCAAATTTGGACAAAGCGGGCGCTGCAAAAATGAGTATCATCGAAACAAGCGCCGCAACAGCCGCCATGGTGAGACCGGCGGCTATGGTAGAGGCAAAGCGTATGTAATCGGGGCGGACGCGCATGGCAAACTCGCCTAGTTTTCTTTATCCACCGGAATATAACCCGCCGCCGTGGTAATGTCCTTGCCTTCCGGCGAATAGATGTAGTCAATAAAGGACTTCGTTATCCCCGCTGGCTCGCCCTTGGTGTTCATATACAGCAGGCGGGTAACTTTATAGCTGCCGTCCTTGGCATTAGTCTGAGTAGGCGCCATGCCGTCAAATGTTACGCCCGCCACGGAGTTGTCCAGATGGCCTATACTGACATAACCGATAGCATTTTTATCCTGCGCTATCGCCGTTTTCATCGCCCCGTTGGAATTAACGACATTGGCCTTTGCCGAAAGGCTTCCCTTTTCCAGAGCCAACTCCTCAAAAGTTTCCCGCGTTCCGCTACCGTCTTCGCGTATATACACGTTGATATTCGCATCCGCGCCGCCGATCTCATTCCAGTTGGTGATTTCACCCGCGAAAATCTTCTTTACCTGTTCCTTAGAAAGAGCCTTTACCATGTTTGCCGGATTTACCGCCGCCGCAACACCGTCAATGGCGAATGGGAATGTCTTTAGTCCGTATTTCTCGACTTCATCAGGTTTTAGGGACCGTCCCGTATTGCCGATCTGGACAAGGCCCTCGCCCACCTGCTGAACGCCAACGCCGGAACCGCCGCCCGAAACCGTTATCCTGATGTCGGGATATGCTTCCATGATGTTCCGCGCCGCGTCCCGCATCACCGGGATATGCGCCGTACCTCCTGAAATGTCTATAGTCCCCGATTTCTCGGCAAAGACAACATCAATTTTTTTTGCGGCGGACTTTTGGCCGCCGGCAAAAACCGCCAGTGCGTTTATCGCGGCAAGCGACAGCGCAATCAGAATCTGTTTACCAGTTCTCATACAATTCCTCCTTAAATATAATCCTTTTCATAAAAACTCCTAAAAACAAAATATGCGGCTACAGTAGCCCGAATTTAGGCATACGCGCCAGGGCAAGAAACCCGCAAGCCTGAAACACCGCCCCGAAATAGGGCGACGGTTTGAGTCGGTAGTTTTCATGGGCGGGGAGTATCAGGTGCAGGGTCAGAACGAGGCTGATTGCGGTGGGCGGCAGGATTACACGCCAGTCAAAGGAAAGGGCGAAAGGGGGATTCCCTTTTCTGTGTTGTATGGCGATACTGCGATGCGCTATAACACGGGAATTAATATTTTAAAACAACCTTCTGTATATAAGGGAAAAAAGAATAAAGGTATATTATGTCATCAGAGTACATTTATTAGGGCAGATGTAATTAAACAAAGGAATTA
>JAIRMY010000180.1 GCA_031258335.1 Spirochaetaceae bacterium
AACAGCCTTCCGGACTCAAAATTCGCCTCGGACTCGCGTTTAATCGAATCGTTTATCGTTTGCTGGGCTATGGCAACAGCCTCGTCTTCCGTTATTTTCGCATTGCCGTCATGGTAAGCCTTGAAACCGTCGGCAAACGCCTTGTAATCAAATGTAAGACCGAAAGGCTTCAGATCCGCCCCCATCAGCACGCCGAATGCGTAACTTGTATCGGCATCCAACGCGCCGCTCCCGCCCGAATCATCCTCGGCGTTACACGCCGTAAGAACTGCCAGCATCAAACAGAGCCCTATTGTAGTTTTCTTGATCATAATTTCCTCACTTCATAATATACTGTGCGCCCCGCGGCGACACCTAAAAACTTGTAAGATAACAGATGCCTATCAACAGAAGCGCGCGCAGAATATTATCGTCAACTTTTAGATTCCGGTTCCGTATTTGACTCCCATACCACCAAAACAATCCCATTTGAGTATCAATGCGCAACGTGTACTCGGTAAAGTCCTCTTTTTGACTTTGGCTGCCGAAAAAAAGAAACGCCAATTCGTCTAAAATAACGCCGAATTCTATCAATGCCGATCCATAATCACCGGTTTCGATGAACCTGATAAGAACCGGCAGGCGGCGCTGTAGTTGATCCTTCCTCATATCATCGGACTTTTCCACCCAAGTCTTGGATATCAGAAGGGCAAGGTTGTTTTGAAAATGCGCCAGATAGCGGTTAAACTCCGCCGTGTTTCCGTTCTCCCCGGCCCGCATGAGCCGCTTGAATTCCATCCCTATCCCAAGTATGTCGGCAAAGCCCTCTACCGCCGCAAGCTCCGGCCCTCCGTGTATTTCCGCGTTTTCCGGCGGAAACAGAGTCTCGGCAACAATCCGGTAATAGCTATCCACGCACGATATTGAATACTGATGGTTCATAAGCATAATTACTTTATATATTAACCCGCACAAATGGTCAACCCTGCGCCAGCGCTGAATTGACGGAGGCAGGTAATTATGCTGGAATACTCCAAATGCAAGAAGATAAAAGACTGGCTAACCCCCTCATCGTACAGGGCGATAGTACGCTGTTGCTCGATGTCCATGCGGCGCGGGCGGACGAGGCGCGGGCGGCCGTCATGCCTTTTGCCGAGTTGGAAAAATCGCCTGAACACATACACACATACCGGATTACCCCGCTGTCGCTATGGAACGCGGCGGCTTCGGGGTTTAGCGCGGAGGATGTTGTACGCTCGCTCAACGAATACAGCCGGTATGAACTACCGCAAGGGCTTTTGGCGGGTTTTACCAGCGTGATGGAACGTTTTGGCGCGTTGCGTATGCGCCCGGACGGGGATGGGCTTTTCCTCGAATGTAAGGATGCCGTTGTCCGCGAAGAAATTAGCGCGGCGCGTTCATTGAAAAGTATACTGCGTGGCAGTGAAAACGGTTTTTCGCTGGAACGTAAAGAACGCGGGACGGTAAAGTGGGAACTGATTAAACTGGGCTGGCCTGTCATGGACGAGGCCCCGCTTGTTTCCGGAGAGCCGCTGGAATTATCGTTGAGGGAGACGGGAGCGCTTTCCGGCCTGCCGTTTACGCTCAGGGACTACCAAAAAGAGGCGGCGAGTGCGCTTTTAGACGGAGAGGCGGGTTCAGGGTACGGAGTCATCGCGCTCCCGTGCGGCTCCGGTAAAACGTTGGTTGGAATTGCGCTGATGGCGGCGCTAAAGACCAATACGCTGATTGTAACGGCAAACATCATGTCAGTTCATCAATGGATGGACGAACTCTTGGACAAAACCACGCTCGCGGCGGAACAGATAGCCGAATTTTCAGGGGATTCCAAGGCTGTAGCTCCGGTAACCATAGCGACATATCAAATTTTAACATGGCGGCGTAAAAAAGACGGGGAATTTCCGCATTTTAACCTGTTTCATGCCCGCCCCTGGGGTCTGATCATCTACGATGAGGTACATCTCCTTCCCGCGCCGGTATTTCGCGTTACCGCCGAACTACAGGCTACCCGGCGTTTGGGGCTCACCGCAACTTTGATACGCGAGGATGGCGCTGAAGATGCTGTTTTTAGCCTTGTCGGGACTAAACGCTACGATGTCCCATGGAAAACGCTGGAACTCAAAGGATGGATAGCCGAGGCTTTTTGCACGGAAATACGAGTCTTTCTGCCCGAAAAACTTAAAATTCCGTACGCCATAGCGGAAAAACGTGAAAAATACCGGCTGGCAAGCGAAAACCCTGTTAAAATCGAGATAGTAAAGCAACTCATCGCTACGCACCCCGATGACAACATCCTTGTGATAGGACAGTACATCAGGCAGTTGGAGTCCGCCGCGGTTGCTCTGAACGCGCCGCTGATAACCGGCAAAACATCAAGCGCAAAACGAAACGTGATATACGGAGCGTTTAAACGCGGTATGTCGCGGGTGATAGTCGTATCAAAGGTATCCAACTTTGCCATAGACCTGCCGGATGCTTCGATGATTATTCAGATTTCCGGCAGTTTTGGCTCAAGGCAGGAGGAGGCTCAACGCCTTGGCAGAATCCTCCGCCCCAAACAACGGAGTTCCTACTTCTTTACCCTTGTTTCACGCAGCACTGTCGAGGAAGATTTTTCACAAAAACGCCGCCAGTTTTTGGTAGAACAAGGCTACAAGTACGCCGTCCGTCACTGGGATGAGGTATAAAACTCAGGACGCGAAGGGCTATACCGACAAGGCGGCAGCTGCCGCGCCAAACAGAGACGCCTGTTCCACAGCCTTGATTACGCAAAAACGCGGAGAGCCGGAGTTCATTATACTATGAAAACGAGCCTTTAGCGCCTCTCCGAGAAAGTGGTACATGGAAAAGGTCGTGCCTTCAACAGCGATTCTTACCGGAGCAAGCGGATCCGCGGCGGAGGCGCAATGTTCTACCACGGCGGCGAGTTGCGAGGCGGCAATTATAGCCGCCCTCTCAGTTACGATAGATTCTATGTAGGAGAGCGATCTCACGGCTCCCGCTTCGTCAGCGTCGAACAGGCATCCAAGCGCTCCGGGCAGCGTGGCTGGGGCTTGGAGGAATTCGTTCAGGTCTCTTGTCGTAAGGCTTTCCATCTCCAGCAACAACCGGGATTTCTTGAACCGTAAAACGCCGTCTCTTACCGCCTGTTTCAGGACATGAAGGCTAAAAGGACCTAAATACGCGCCCGCCGAGGCTTTTTCGGCGCTAAATGCACCCGGATTCTTCGTTGCCGCGTTGAATTCCATATCAAGCCGCCCTTGATACCGGAAATCAAAGCCCCCGGACTCACAGACGACTATTTGCGGGTCAGTTTCAGAGTAAAAATTGATTTTGGGGATGTTTTTTTCGCAGTAAGCTATGTTCAAACCTGTTCCAAGTATGAATCCAAGCGCGGGACCTGCCGGAATGGAGAGGTTTTCCGCCGGAATATCACCTGGAACGGCAAATTTTGAAGGGATGCGCGGCGGAATCTGGGATAATCCGCATAGTAGCGCGGCAACCGTATCGTTTAACAGCACTACTCTGGGCGGCGTCTCTATGCCGCGCCCCGCAAGAGCCTCGCAAAGCCCCCTGCCTATGGGCTGCCCTGTAACGCCGTATACCTCCACCTCCTTGCTGAAAGAAAGCGGAACGCCGTCTCCGTCTGGCTTCATCTCCATGGGATACGAAAAACAGAAGCCTAAACCCTTTATGCGCCCGCCGTCAAAAAGCGGTAGGCAGAAATCCGCGACAGCCGAAAAAAATTCAGCGGCGGAAAGCGCGCCCCTCGTGCCGGGCATGGGCGACTTGCGCTCATCTTCGATGATGGGACTGCCCCCGCCGTCAAAACTTATCCGCGCCGCCCGCAGGTTTGTACCCCCAGCATCGAGCGCTATGGCCTTTTTACCGGCGCGGGGACGCTCTTTGGGGCTAAGATACGCGGGCAGCATGGCCAGCGAAGAATCCTGACCCCTTAGCCCGCGTTCCATCGCTATACGGAAATCCCGTATCAGTGTCTCACTGTCGCAACAATCGTAATGGAACCCGTAGAATCGCGCAAAATCGTCAATTTCCACCGGATTAAAACCTGTTACCATAGCGTAAACTCCAAATTATCCGCGCCCCACTGGCGGGTTGCATCTAATGTTTTTTAGTACTGCCGAATTTATTGCAAGTACTGGTAATTCAATTAAGGGCCCCATCACCAATACCAGTGATATTACGGGCCGCAAAGGGAAAGTTACCACCGCTATTGCCAGTGAAACCGGTGAATTTCTTGCCGATGTCGTAAATATCAACGGAATAATACTGTTATACGGTAATTTTACCATTTTCCCTACAGAAAAGGAAAGGCAAAAAACAACGGCAAAAAATATCAATAACGGAGGCAGCAATTTTATAAACAGTATTATATTACCTGACAATAATGCCCCCTGGGATGAAAACATTGAAACTATGGCAAGGCAAAGCAGTATAAACTGAATGTCATCGGCTTTTTTCAGCAGTTTCTCAAAGTTATTTTTCAGGCGAGTCTTTTTTACAATAAATTTTATCAGATTTGCGGTAACAAGCGGTATAATTAAAACAAGCAGAATGCTATGAATAATCGCGGCGATTCCAAAAGAAACTTCTGTTCCCATGAACAATAACAAATACACCGGCAATAAAACTATTTGTAAAATTAAATTTAAAGGTAAAATTGAAGCTCCCAGGGGAACATTGCCATTTGCAATGCCAGTAAAAATTAAATACCAGTCAGTACATGGCGTGACCATTAGCATTATGAAACCTGTTTGTAAATCAATTTGCCCCGAAAGAAATATTTTTGATAATATCATGGTAAATAAAGGCGTAAAAATAAAATTAATGACAAGTGCGGAAACTGAAAAACGTAAATCTGAAAATGATTTTGAAATTTCTTTTATTTCTACATTCAGGAAAAGGACAAAAAGCATAAGCATGAGGAAAATTTCAATGAAGTTTCCTGTATGTTTTGCAAGAACAGGAATTGTTTTTCCAAGAAAAATCCCGATTAATGCCGATGAAACAATAAAAAGAGGCTGCAATTTCGATAAAACATTCATAAAAATTTTGCATCCCCTCCCCTATCCGTCTTAGTGATGAAAACCAAGGGTGAATTTTATGGTGTAGGAGGCGCCGGCCTCAAGGCTGACGAGTTTGCGTACCATGACGCGGCTGGATTGGTAGCGGGCGGATGCCGGGGGGATTAAGCCCGCCGCGCCGGACTCGGAGAAAATCCATGCGTCAAACGGGAAGCTGGCGCTCAGGTTGATGATTACTTCATTATCAATGTCTTGGAAGTCAATCGCCGAGGCATCCGAAACGAACAAGGCATCCTCGCCGTCAACTGCCTTTACGCTTTGCTTTTCACTGTGATCTGAAAATGAGTTATACTCGCCGTATGAGAAAATACGAAGGCCGTTTTCGCTGTCGCGCGAAAAAGCGAGGTTTAGTTCAGGCATGAATGTAAAGTCCGCCGTTCCGGAGTCCCTATTTGTTATACCATAAGTTACATAAAGCTCGTTTTTGTTAAGGTTGAACGTTTTTTCTATCTCTATCTCCGAAAAATGCGCGCCGGCTCCGGCGGGCAGCTTAAAACTTACCCTGCAACGTTGCCTGTCCATCGCCGTTACCTCGTAATGCTCGTCCCCGCAGAGGCGGACGCGGGAATAGTTTTTGTTGACAATATCCAGCGGAGAAAAATCAGGCGGCGCTATCATATCGCGGAATGAATAACGCCGGCCGTTTATGCTCGAAACGCTGCCGTAGTTCCATGGGCGCGAAAGATAGTCCAACTCAAATATGTTTGCGCCTGTCGCGCATATAAAGCAGTTTACCTCAGCGCTCTGAAACACATATTCGTTTACCCCGTCAAAATCAAAGTCAAAAGCCATCAGCGATTGAATAAAACCATTATGGTCCCGCGTAATATTTTCCGCTTCCAGCAGCGCTTGATACGCGGCGTTTCTGATTATCGCTTGATTTACCGCCCCCTGTCTTTCTTCACGGTAAAGGTCACAGCCCTGCGCCTTCCAGAGTTCCTCGTAAGCGCGCCGTTTACGTATCTTATCGCCGCGAATTTGGTCTATAAGAGCGCGGACAAAGACCATTTTGGCGTAAAGATGATTTGTCTCCGGATATTCTATCAAAAATTGCTTTGCCGCTTTCTGCGGAAAGTATATCTTCTGTAAGTACGTGAGGTTCTTTATGAAGCGGGACGGAAGCGAAAAATCAATTCTATCTTCGTAATCGGATAGTTCCGACAAAAAATCAAACGCCGAAGTCTCCGTTATCTGGTCCGCGTCTCCATTGTTAAAGCAGGGTGGAAAAACGCTGATTATACGGTTTTGCCCCGGCGTAAGGGACAGCATCCTTTCAAAGGCCCGGCGCGCATTTTTTCCCATGTCATGGTCAAAATGCCGTGAAACAGGAAAAACCTTTACCAGTTTCCCCTTGTCCTCGGTTATATACGGCTTGTAAATATACTCCTTGTTTACGCCCGCCGCGAAAAAATAAGATTCATCCAGGAAGGTATAGGCGATGTTGCAGGAAGAAAGAATGCTGGGCATAGACGATTCCCATGCAAGAGCAGGCAACAGACAGCCCTGAGTCCTCTTACCGAAATGTTTACGGAGGTAGGTGGTAAGCATCTCTATATGGCCTACCTTGTCTTTATAGTTGATAAGCGGAATCATCGGTTCGTAAAACCCGCCGCCCAACAGTTCTATCTGTTTTCTGTGTATCATGTCGGTTATCAGCATGAAAAGTTCGCTGTGGTTGCGCTCTATCCAGTACCACAATGACCCGGAAAAGTGTAAAACCGCCGGAATTTTGGGAAATTTATACAGGCTGGACAGCACGGGGCGTATTTTATCCTTGTAAACCCGCTCGAACAGAGAATAACCAGCGCCATTTGAAATGTGGTAGTGAATTCCTAAAATAAGCGTTAACGGTGTACTCATGTTTTCGTTGATTATAGCGCTTCTTTTAAAACTTGAAAACCCTGCGCGAATGGATAATTGCTGGGAGGCTACCGGGAAGCGGAGCCGCCGCCAGGCTCAAGCTACGCAGCGGCTTGCCACTCTCCAGTCCCCGCAGTGTGGACCGCGCCGCAGCCTTGAGAACTGCCTTACTTAACCCCTTCAAAATAAAACGACGTTGTAGTACGCTTGCCTAGTAAGGAGAAAATATGGGATTGGTACACGCTGAAATTACGCTGAAAAACGCGACGGATTTAGCTGATGCCCGGCGCGAAATCATCAGTGAAAAAGAAATTCGCTCGGTAACCGTAGATGCGTTGGTGGATACAGGATCGGGTACTCTGGGGATAAACGAGGAAATCAGGGAGAAACTCGGCCTAGGCATACAAGGGCTGCGAAGCGCGGAACTTGCGAACGGCGGCAAGCAGATATGCCGCCTGACGGAGCCGGTGGAAGTATACTGGAAAGACCGTTTTTGTACCTGCAGGGCGCTCGTGATACCCGGAGCGAAAGAGGCGCTTTTGGGCGCTATACCGCTGGAAGACATGGATTTAGCCGTCCACCCGGCGAGAAACGAACTTGTAGGCGCGCACGGCGATGAAATTATCTGTATGCTCAAATGACATTTCCAAAACGCCGAATTTTGGAACACTTTGTGTAGGAGGAATGTATGGCGGATAAACGTATGGTAAAAATTTTTGACACCACGTTAAGGGACGGTGAGCAGGCGCCGGGCTGCTCTATGAATGTAGCGGAAAAGATAGAGGTCGCCAAACGGCTCGAGATGCTTGGCGTTGACATTATCGAGGCGGGTTATCCCGCGTCCAGTCCAGGCGACCTTGAATCGGTGAGGACTATTGCCGGAACAATCAAGCAGAGCGTGGTGGCGGGTCTATGCCGCGCCAATGAAAAGGACATAGACGCGGCGCGGGAAGCCCTGCAAAAGGCGGAAGCGCCCCGTGTACATATTTTTTTGGCGACAAGCCCGGTACACATGGAGTATAAACTTAAACTGACTCGGGACGAAGTATTTGAAAAGGCGGTAAACGCGGTAAAGTACGCGAGAAAATTCTGTTCCGACGTTGAATTTTCAGCCGAGGATGCCTTCCGCAGCGACCCGGACTTTGTATGCAGAGTCTTTGGGGCGGTGATTGCCGCAGGCGCCGCTACCGTCAACTTTCCCGACACGGTGGGCTATGCGATGCCGCAGGAATTCGGCGAGCGCATACGGTACGTGCTTCAGCATACAGACGGGATAGAGCGGGCGCGGCTTTCCGTCCACTGCCACAACGATTTGGGGCTTGCCGTAGCCAACAGCCTCGCCGCGATTGCCGCCGGCGCGGGACAGGCGGAATGTACGCTAAACGGTATAGGCGAGCGGGCGGGCAACGCTTCTCTGGAAGAAATTGTGATGGCGCTACGGGTACGCAAGGATTATTTTGACGCGGACACACGTATAGACAGCACACAGATATACCCGGCAAGCCGGCTCGTGTCGCAGGTTACCGGCGTCAAGGTACAGCCGAACAAGGCCATAGTCGGCGAAAACGCCTTTGCCCACGAAGCGGGCATACACCAGCACGGCGTCCTCGCGAACCCCGCCACCTACGAGATAATGACGCCGGAATCCGTAGGCATAAGCAAAAAAGAACTCGTGTTGGGCAAACATTCCGGTAAACATGCGCTCAGCGACAGGCTTGCCGACATGGGCTTCAAGGTCGAAGGCAAGGCTCTGGACGATATTTTCACCAAATTCAAGGCTCTCGCCGACAGCAAAAAGACGGTTTCCGACCGCGACATCGAGGCCCTCGCCATAGGCGGCACGGGTGTGGTCCCCGAAAAATGGAAGCTGGACCGCTGGGTGATAAACGCCGGCTCCGCAGTCTCCGCCACAAGCGCCATCAGACTCGAGGCGGAAGACGGCGGTATGCGCGAGGCGGTTCACTTCGGCAACGGTTGCATAGACGCCGCCTTCAGCGCGATAAACAACCTTGTAGGCAAAGACATAGCCCTGGAAATGTTTGAATTAGGTGCAATCACAGGCGACGCCGATGCCCAAGGCGAGGCAATGGTCAAAATCTCGTACAACGGAGGCCGCTGGAACGGACGCGGCTTCTCGACTAACATCATCGAGTCCGCGATAAATGCCTACATCTCCGCGATAAACTCAATGGAAGCCGCC
>JAIRMY010000193.1 GCA_031258335.1 Spirochaetaceae bacterium
ATACAACGGCATCCCTATTCTTGCTCCTGACGCCGTTTTTACCAGTATTCCCGAATTTTCGGATTCGGCCTATATCATTTTGGCGCTGACCAAAGAAAAAAGCGGGGTCATCGCAAGACTGAACAGTGAAGGTTTCACCGAAGGGAAAAATTTTATACAAAGAACGGATTTATGTCCGGTTTCACCATCCATAGAGATTTCAGGTGTCTGCAATCTGCGGTGCCTTGCCTGCCCGCGTTCCGATACGATTCATCCGTTTGAAAACGGCGGATTTATGAGCCTTTCGGATTATGAAAAAACGGTTCGTAAACTTTTAAATGAAATACCGATGCTCCATGTTATAAATCTGTTTATTTGGAGCGATCCGCTGCTGCATCCGAATCTACCTGAAATTATTAAAATGAACGCTGATTTGGGCTTAGGCAGTTTTCTATCTACAAATCTAAACCTTCAAACGGAAAAATTAGAAAAAATAATACAGGCGAATCCTCCTTTTATGAAAGTAACCTGCTCTGGATTTGGAAAAAAGAATTATGAATTTAATCAGGCTGGGGCAAGATGGGATGTTTTTTACAAAAATATGCATGAACTTTCCCGGTTGATAAAGAAATATAGGGCAGGCACGGCCGTTGAAGTTTTCTTTCTGATAACCAAAGAAAATATTACAGAATATAAAGATGTAGTAAAATTGTCTCAGGATCTGGGTTTTAGGATAACAGCCGGCCTATCAATGATTTTTCCAAAATATGCCATGGATTTCTTGGAAAATATTCCGCTGCACAGCGGAGCGCAGAAAGCAAAAGCCTTGATGCATAGAGAACTTGAAGAAATGCTGGCAGCCGCAAAAACAGAACACGAAAAGCCATGCCCAAGCAGAATCGGCTTTCCCAATATAAATTGGGACTTATCAGTTCTGGTTTGCTGTAATTTTAACCAGGAAAGGCTTGCCCGGAATTTTTTTGATGTCAGTATAAATGATATTATAAAGTTAAAAGATAATTCGCCGTTATGCCAAAAATGTATTTCATATTCATTGCATAGATACGCGAATGTGCAGTCAAATATTGGCTATGTCAAAAGGCTGCTGGAAAAAACCGGACTGCCGTCATATATATAACACGCGGGGTCTGGCATTTGTTGAAAACCCATGTTATAATGGCGTCAGGCATCCGGAAATATGCAATACAGAAAATTCGGGAAAACAGGCATACAACTTTCAGCGTTGGGTTTGGGAACAAATCGTTTTAGGGCTGACACAAGCGCCGATATTGAAGCGGCGGCGGAACTCGTGCAAGACGCTGTGGAAAAAGGCGTAAACTATATTGATGTCGCGGATACATACTCAAAGGGCGCGGCATTCAGCATAGTAAAAGAAGCCCTAAAAGGCATACGGCAAGAAATTCATGCAACGGTAAAAGTTTCGTATACAAAAATAAAAACCGCCGGCGATACATTACTTAGAACCCGGGAAATCCTGAAAAATTTGGGTTTAAGCCGCGCGTCTTTTTTCGTAGTCTGGTCAATAACAAGTTTTGAAGAGTATAAAAATATTATCAAAGAGGGGAGCCTTTACGACGGCGCATTGCGGGCAAAGAGAGAAGGTTTGATAGATCATATCTGTTTTTCGACTCACGCGCCGCCTGATGATATTGTTAAAATAATGGAAGACGGACGTTTTGAGGGAGTTACAATTTCTTATTCGGTATTAAACCAGCTTCAAATGCAGCCTGTGCTTAAACGCGCCGGAGAACTTGATATAGGCGTTGTAACAATGAATTCGTTGGGGGGCGGACTTATTCCGCAAAATAATGATTTTTTCTCTTTTGTAAAACAGGAAGGCGACAGTAATATTTGTGAAGCCGCCCTGCGTTATTCCTTCGCCCACCCGCAGATAACATGTATGCTTTCCGGTATGGCTGAGCGGCGTGAGCTTGAAGAAAATATTGCGGCGTTTTTAAAACAGGAAAGTTTTGACGTTGCCGCAAAAAGAATCTTTACTGTTGATAAGCGTTTTTCAGAAATCGAGGGATTCTGTACGGGATGCCGGTACTGCGCCGGCTGTCCGCAGAATATTGACACAGGAACTATGATGCAGGCATATAACGCAATTTATTTTACAAGTGATACACCGGCATATAAACGCACCGGAAGGCGGCTTTTAGAAAATATAAATATTTGCAAAAAATTAAAGCAAGATTTTGCTTTTGTTCCCCCGGATACCGTTAATTTGTGCGCTGACTGCGGCAACTGCGAAGAACAATGTACTCAGGCTATTCCTATCAGGAAACGATTGGATGAACTGTACAAACGTTTTGATGAGAGCGGATTTAGCCGGCGGTATTATATGGAAAGACTGCGGGAAATATTTCATGGGAATTATGAAAAAATCGCGTTTTACCCGGGCGGCGGGTACACCGCACTGGTTTTGTCGTATCTTAAAGAGGCTTTTCCGGACTTGCGGTCTAAAGTATTTTTATTTGACAGCAATGAAAAACTTTTTGGGACATTGAACAACGGAATTGAAATACTGAATCCTGTAGAAATAGCGGAAATAAAACCTGATATTATCGTCATATCAAATTTTATTTATCAGGATGATATTTATAACGCTATAAAACATTTTGAAAAAGACGGTATAAAAATTGTAAAGTTACACAAAGCGCAGGATGTGCCCTGGGTGTTTTGACCGGTGTTGTATCGTATATACGAAGTTCCTAGGTATAAGCTCACTCATTAAAATATGTATAATATTTCATACGGTGTAAAAATTATGGATAATACCGGTATTGGTGAGCTGTCGTATGACAATTGTCATATTTTTACCGTTTTTGTTTGATTGTCTTTGCAGCCTCCGTTAGAATGGTTTACATCGAAATAGTGAATAGTGAGCCGCCGCTAGGCGGCCGGCGACTCTGCCGGGGGAGCGGACTGGGCGGCGGCAATGAGGACTGAGAAATGAGGAATGAATAGCGAGTTTTGTAAGAGGGCGGGTGCGGAGCGGGTTTAAAACCCGCTGGCGGGTATGTATAATAGAGTTGCCGAAAGTACCACTAGAGGACGATGGGCAATGCTTTAAGTTGGAGGTAAAATAATCAACGTAATGGATACGGGGACGCTTGTCTTGATAAGTTCGCGCTTGTTTTTTTCGGCGGCGGCAGCGGTGTGCGCGATTATAATCTGGTCGAAGACACGCGATGCTCCGTGGATGCTGATAGTTCTGGGCGCCGTATCATCGTATGCGGAAACCATTTATTCGATTCTGGAAATGTTTGGCTTAATGGAGACCCTAATCCCTAAGATAGATTCTGTGCCGGTTGCGACTATAGTGGTTAAATGTCTGCCCTCCGCGTTTTTCATCGCGGCGTTTTGCGTGTTCCTTGCAAGAAGGAACCTAAAGCCGTTTGTCTAGGGGCGGTCATGTTTATTATGACGTATAATCCTTTCGGGTACGAGGGGATTGTGATAAGGGTAGAAGCCGACATCAGGCGGGGTATTCCGGGTATAGACATCAGCGGGCTTGCCGCGGGCGCGGTACGCGAGGCGCGTGAACGAGTGCGGGCAGCCTTCCGCAACTCGGGGTTCGTGTTTCCAAACGACAGGATACTTATCAACCTCGCGCCTGCCGGGGTGAGGAAGGAGGGCGCGGCGCTGGATTTGGCGATAGCCCTCGCCGTGATGACGGCGGCCGGCGAACTCCCGCCCGCCCTGGACACTATGGTTCTGGGAGAGCTTGAGCTTTCCGGCAGGGTGCGTCCGGTGCGGGGGACGCTGGCCGCGGCCATAGCCGGGCGCGAGGCGGGTATCAGGAACTTCATCACGCCCTCGGCCAACGCCGCCGAAGCCGCGATACTAGCCGGCTGTAACGTCGCCGGGGTAGAGACGCTTCTGGACGCGGTGAAGGCGGTACGCTTTCTCCGTGAAAACGGACGGCTGCCTAGGTACGCCGCGCGTGGTGGGGGCTCGCCTGCCGTAAGCGATAGGGTACTTGAACCGGCTGAATTCGGAGATGTCCGCGGGCAGGCACGGTACAAGCGCGCGCTTGAAATAGCCGCCGCCGGAGGGCATAACCTGCTGGTCTTTGGTCCGCCCGGTTCAGGTAAGACCATGCTGGCGCGGCGACTGCCGGCTATAACGCCGCCTCTGACGGAGGAAGAGGCGATAACGGTAACCCGGCTTCACAGCCTTGCCGGGTTTGCGGTAAACGGTCTGATAGAGAGGCCGCCGTTTAGAGCGCCGCACCACTCGGCAAGCGCGGAAGGGATTCTAGGCGGCGGGCATTCCGTGCGTCCGGGAGAAATCAGCCTTGCCCATTTCGGCGCATTGTTCCTTGATGAAGCCCCTGAATTCAAGGTGAACGTGCTACAATCGCTCAGGGAGCCGCTGGAAGACAGGGTCATAACGATTTCACGGGCGGAAAATTCCGTCCGTCTGCCGGCGGATTTTCAACTGTTGATGGCTGCAAACCCCTGTCCCTGCGGCAGATTGGGGATAAGACCGGCAGCCTCATCCGGCGGCGAGTCCGGCGAAGCGGGCGGGGCCGTCTACACCACCGCTGAGACCGGATGTTACTGTTCGGGAGATGAGATAGCCCGCTATTGGCGTAAATTCGGCGGTGCCCTGCTTGACCGTATGGAACTGCGCGTTCCTGTAAACACGCCGGGCATTGCCGAGTTGAGCCACGCGCCGGAGGAGTCAGGGGAAGTGGTAGCCGCCCGTGTAAAACGGGCGGTCGAGATACAGAGAAAACGCTTTTCCGGCATGAATTTCAGGCGTAACTCCGGCATGGACACCGCCGCCATAGATAGATTCTGCCCACTTGGCGGTGCGGCATTGCAGGCCTTTACCAGAGCCGTAGAAAAATTCAGCGTTTCGGGCCGCGCCTATCACGGCATACTCCGTGTCGCTCGTACCATAGCGGATTTGGAAGCGGCGGATACCATAGGCGTTGAGCACGTAATGGAAGCCGTTCAACACCGTAGACAGGGAGACGACCCGTACGATGTGTTTTCCGTGTAGCCCCAGCCAGCGCCCGGAATTTGATGGAAAATCCGGCTTTCGAGGAGGATTATGAATAAAAATTTAATTATTGCCTGTGTGTGCGCGGCTCTTGCCGCCGCCTGCCTGAGTTTCAAAAGCATGACCGTGTTTGAAGCCGGTAAATGGGAAGGATTTGGCAAAGGGTACAACGGAACAATACACGTTGTTGTAGAAACAGATTCCACGTCTATCATAGACATCAATGTTTTACAGGAGGATGAAGATCTGTTGATAGGCGTCGAGGCTATAGCGGAGTTAAAAGAATTTGTACTGGAGACTGATTCTACCGAAACAGACGCGATAAGCGGCGCTACAGCGAGCAGCGAAGGTTTCATGGAAGCCGTTGAGGATGCTCTGTCAAAGGCAAGGTTAAAAAAATGAACCCAGCGGGGATTAAACAGG
>JAIRMY010000253.1 GCA_031258335.1 Spirochaetaceae bacterium
AACACGCTGACAGGCCACCATTCACCTTGAATTTTATGCTCGTCATCACGAAATTTGTCCAGAATCACCTTGAGAGCATCTTTTTTTCCCAGAGCCGTCCGAATTCCTTCGGCGTAAAGCGAGGCGCGGTACCTCTCCGTCTGGTACAGGTACTCAGGCCTTATGCCGACCGAGGGCAGGGCGCTCTCCACGTCAACCTCGTGGTGGCGGGCATAACTCGAATCGCGCTCCCAAGGGTCGGGAACCATGGTTATAGGGAACCGGAGATATTTTTCAAGTTCGTCCCGTTTAGGCATATTGAGTGGAACCTTACGAAACACATCGTAATCGTCCCATGAATAGATGAAACGCACCTGTTTCCCCAGCGCGCGCAGAGCGCGCACCACGAGGTCAACGGAGATTATCTCGCGGAAGTTGCCTATATGCACAGTTCCGGACGGTGTAATGCCGGAGGCGCAGGTGTAAAGCGGCTTTTCACCCTTCTCTCGTACTATCTTTAGCGCCGTCTCGTCCGCCCAATGCCAAACTCTATCTGTCATACTCAAATTGTACTCGCTGTCGGCATGATCTTCAAGTCCGCGCCAACATGGGAAAGCTGAAATTTGTCTTGGGTATGCTACCGCGTAGCGGGCTTTAAACCCGCCGGCGGGTTGGTGGGGGCTATGCGGACTGGAGGCTTGCGGTTTCTCTAATTCCTAAATACTTTCGGCGGGATTCGACGAGGTTACGCAGTTCCAGTAGCATATTGCTATCAACAGATTCGGCGATGGGGAAAACATAGCGCGCTGTTTCTTCGGTGTAGCGGGCTACAAATTCCGGTTTATTCACGAAACCAAGCGAAATCATGTTGGAAATCCTGTCCGCCGATTTGAGCAGGCGGGCGTGGCGCGAACCGGTTTCGTTTATCCGCGTCAGGAAATCGGCTTTTGTCTCGTTCTCTCTGCGGCTCACCTCCAGAACCAGTTCATACACCGCGGGACTGTCGTAATCCACGGAGAGAAGCTGGTTCCGGTTAAATTCAGGGGCATCCTCTATAAGATCATGCACTATAGATCCTTTTAGCAGTACAGGTTCTATGTACCCGTAATCTATAAGAATAGTCATGGTATCCAATTGATGGCGGAACATATTACCGCCCCCTTCGCGTGATTTTCCTATTAGCGCTGTCGCCAACTGCATATAAGGGGCAAGAAATATTTCATTTAAACGCCACATCTTTTCATTCGTCATAATAACAACCTTTGTAAACGTAAACGCAAAGGCGTACACCCTTGCGTTGTGGGGTGAGTACGCCACCCTCTAGGACAGATGGCGGGAGCCCCGCATATATAAATTGCCTTGTGGTAAAGTCGCTCTACAGCTTATCCACAAGGCAACGGAATAATAACCTTTTGTCTAACAAAAATTATACCCATTTACCATCGGAAAGGCAAGCAAATTTTTTTATCTTGTGAGTCGCAAGATTTTAGGCAGTTTTATAAAGAAAAGCGTCGGTACGCATGGATTCAATAATGTTGCCGAACACTCTCAAACGCTTTAATTTAGGTAAAAATCGTTGAAAATCCTCGGAAACCACCTGTTTTGTAACCCATGTCGAGGGATAACTCGTCCGATAATGCGAAGCCAGCCGGTAAGGCGTGATTTTCCCCAGTTCCTTAATGGAAAAGTCAACGGAAATCACCGGATTCCCGGTTTCTAAAAACGCGGCGGCGGCGGCAACCGCGTTTATTTGATGAATACTTTGAGCGATATATCTATACCACCATGATGATTTATTTCTTCTACTAAGATGTTCATAAATGAATTCTATCAAAGGTTTTCTTATATGTTCTAGTCCGGAAAAACCATAATCTCTGGGGCTGTGTCCTACTTGCATACTATCATTCCTTTCATAGTTATTCGACAATTGATTTATCACTATATCCGTCCATTCATTTTTTTCAAGTAAACTCATTTCATATATTGATTTATCATACGGCTCAATTTCTTTGTCAAGCTCAAGCACTCCGTATTTTGCGGAAAGAACGAGAATATTTTACTTTTGCCCTATGAGGTAATTTATTCTTGACACACATTACTAATACAATAGTTTTCATGTCGAGGGCGATACGTGATAGCGGCTGGCTGCCAATTCCTGTTGGAAGGCTTGATCTGTGATTTGTTCGGCGGCGGGGCCGGCGGGGATGTCCAAGCGGCGGCATATTGCCCCGTGTTTGAAGATGAGGATTTTGCCGCCCGCCCCTGTGATTCCTATGTCGGCGGCGCGGGCTTCTTCCGGTCCGTTTACAGGGCAGCCCATCACGGCGACAGTGATGTCTTGGCGCAGCCCGTAGAGCCGCTCCTGCCACCTTTCCGTGAAGGCATGGGTGTCGAACGCGTATCTGCCGCAGCGGGGGCAGGAGATGATGCGAACGCCTTCTCCGGCGCTGAGGCGCTCGACGGAGAGCCCCGATTCGGCGCGGCTTTCACGGACGGCGGTGAGAATCTCCCGTGCGGTGATCACTTCCTTTTCCATCGTGTCGGACAGCGAGACGCGCATAGTGTCTCCTATCCCGTCCAAAAGCAGAGTGTAAAGCGCCGCCGCGTTCCGTGTAACGCCGGCTATGAGCGGGCCGGCCTCGGTGACTCCTATATGGAGCGGATAGTCATGCCGCGCCGCGAATTCCCGCGCCGCGGCGATAGTCCCGCTTACAGATGAAACTTTCATGGAAACGACTACATTTTCAAAGCCCGCCTCGTTAAACACGGCAAGCTCGCGTTCCGCGGCGCGTAACAGAGCCTCCTCACGGGTCAGTCTGCCCGCGGCAAGTTCGCCTCGTATGTCATGGGGCAGGCTGCCGCCGTTCACCCCTATGCGGACGGGTACTCCAGCATCCCGCGCCTTTGCCAGCACACGGAGCGCTCTGTCCTTGCCCCCTATGTTGCCCGGATTTATCCTGATTTTTGCAATGGGGAAGTCAAGGATGCGGAGAGCGATGCGGTAGTCAAAGTGTATGTCGGCTACAAGCGGCATCGTACACATTGATGCAAGACGCCCCAGCGTTTCCGCGTCCTCCATGCTAGGCACGGCAAAACGGAGCAGCCCGCAACCGAGCGCGGAAAGCGCCTCTATGCGGCGCAGAGTTTTGCGTCCGCGTTCCCCCTCCAAAGCGCCGGGAGGCAGGGGTTCCTTCCACATCGTTTGTATGGAGACTGGCGCGTCTCCGCCTATCAGTACTTTGTTTACGTGTTGAAAGCCGCCAACTTGTATCTGGCGGCGGGCGGCATCGTTCACCCGGCGTCCTTCAGTGTCCCGGCGAGAATATCGATGCCTTCATCTATCTCGTCCTTCGTTATCGTGTACGGCGGGAGGAAACGGAGGGTTTTCTGTCCGGCTCCGAGTACGAGGAGTCCCCGCTCGAGGAGTTTTTCTAGTACAGGCCAGGCATCGACGGTGAGGTCGGCGGCGACCATCAAGCCCCTACCGCGAATCGCTGTAATGGCGGGACTCCGCAAGCCCTCAAGTTTGCCGGTAAGGTAAGCGCCTTTCAGGGCGATTTCACGGAGGAAGGCGGGCTTGTTCACCGTGTCTATGACCACTGTCCCGCAGGCAGCGGCAAGCGGGTTTCCGCCGAAGGTGCTGCCGTGGTCGCCGGTTTCAAACACGCCGGCAGCCTTCTCACCGGCAAGCACGGCGCCTACTGGGAGGCCGCCGGCAAGCCCTTTGGCAAGCGTCGCGACATCGGCTTCCACCCCGTAATTTTCAAACGCGAAGAAAGAGCCCGTCCGCCCCAAGCCGCATTGAATCTCGTCAAACATCAGCAAGATGTCTTTTTTTGCGCAGATTTCAGCCGCCGTTTTGATGAAGTCCGCGCTCGCGGGCCTAACACCGCTTTCACCCTGAATCGCCTCGAACAGGACTCCGCATACGGTATCGTCGAGCGCCGCCTCGAGCGCACGGGTATCGTCCAATTCAACAAAACGGAAGCCTTCGGTGAACGGGCCGAAATCCTTGTGGAAGCGTTCTTGTCCTGTAGCCGCGAGCGTGGTGATAGTCCTGCCGTGAAAACTCCCTAAAAGCGTAACTATGGTATGCCGTCCCTCGCCGTACTTCTTGGATGAGTATTTGCGGGCGATTTTACACGCTCCCTCGTTTGCCTCCGCGCCGGAATTGCAGAGGAATACCTTATTCATCCTTGCCGCCGCGACAAGTTTTTCCGCGAACAGCGCGGTGGTATCGCACTGGTAGTAGTTGGAAACGTGGAAAAGCTTCGCCGACTGGGAGGCAAGCGCCTCTCTGAGCGCGGGATGTCCGTGTCCCAGACAGTTCACCGCTATCCCTGAGGTAAAATCAAGGCGCCGCCTGCCTTCCGTATCAAAGAGATAGCTCCCTTCGCCTGACACGAATGTTACAGGCAGCCGGTGGTACGTGTTCATAAAAACTTCGTTCATCGTCTCGTTCATAGTCTCGTTCATAGTCTCGTTCATAGTCTACTCCTTTTTTGCTTGTGTGATTTTAGCAGACAACGCCTAAAATTCATAGACGGCGTGGAGGAATAACGCGGCGGCCTGCGCTACGTTCAGACTTTCCATGTTGCCTGTACCGGGAATTCGCAACAGCGCCGCGCAGTGGCGGGTTACATCTTCGGGTAGTCCCTCCTCCTCGCTGCCCAAAACAATGGCTATGCCCGGAGCGCGCCCCGCCCGGAGCGCCGGTAAATCGCCTATACGGAGGCGCGCGCGGGGGACGGCTCCTATCGTGAACAGTTTTTTTGAGGCGTCCCGCAGGAACGCGCCGGTTTTTTTTATTGTACGTATGGAACGTGTTCCATTCCACCTTCGGCGACCCTGTATGCCGCCGTCGTGAGCCGCGTATCATTCTCTCCCGGCTCGGACAGGACGATGAAATGAGCGCCGAAAAAAGCGGCCGCCCGCACAATAGCGCCTATGTTCATATCGTTTCCAACTGAGTGGAGTACGAGTCCGATTTTCGCTTCGCCTGCCCATAGTTCCAGGTCAGCTCGTGTGAGTGGTTCTACAAAGGACTCCGTCATCATCGCCACGACGCCCTGATGATGTTGATACTTGCATATCTTGAGCAATTCTTCGTCATCGCATATTTTATAAGGCCGCTTGCGCTGGGCTAGTTCTCTGCATAAATCTTTGAAAAGGGGCAGCATCTCCTCACGGAGGAACAGCCGGTTTATACTTTGTGGGTGGTTTAGTGCCGCGGCGGTAACCGCGTTCAAGCCGCAGACGGCAAGCTCACCAGTCAGTTTACTGTGCATACTAAGACTCTAATAAACGAATCCCCTCTTGACCAGATACACGCCTGCCTCTAAAATATATCCGCTATGGAGGAAAACAAATGAAAAAAATTATATTAACATTTTCAATCCTTTTCTGTCTTTCAGTTTTCATTTACGGGCAGGATAACGGAGACACCGGGACTGAAAGCGCGGTTGAGTCCGGAGCTGCGGCTGAAACCGGGGATACCGCTGAGGACGAGGATACGGCTGAAACTTGGGACGAGGCTGAGTCCGAGGACACGGTTGAAACCGGGGAGGACGCAGGAAAAAGAGCGTCCAAACTCCCGTCTTGGATGACGGGAGAGGGCGCTGATCTCAGTACGGGCAGACGGGAATCGCGCACTCGCTTTGAATTGGGTCTTTTGGATTTAACTCTTTCCGGCATTTGGGGCGGCATTGATCTGTTTGGCGGTCTTAGTTTTGACCTCGCAAAGATAGATAAGATTAACGTTGATTTGGACATCCTAGCAAGCCCGCTGTACGTCAGGATTCCGGTAGGGAATATTTTCGTCCTGGATGTTTTCACCGGAGCCGATGTTGATATAAAAGTGAACTTATCGGAAAAAACGATTGACGCGCTTAAAAAGATAGAGTCTCTTGCGAGTGCACCTAACAGTATTCCGGAGCTTATAGACTTCGTTGATAACTTGACAAGTATTAACGCGGGAATGTCCGCGGGGGCAAGCGCGTTTACCGAGTTTGGCGCTGGGGCATCCAAAACGCTGCTTAACAACCGTTTATGGGTACGCGCCGCCCCATCCCTGTATTTTACACTGCTGTATATGAAACAGAGTTCGGTTTCGATGAAGAGTTACAAAAGCGAAGATAATAAAAAAATCGGTCTTGAAGCTGGCGGCGCCATGGATCTGTACTCGGCTTGGGACCTAGATGGCGGAAGCGTGAATCCGTTTGCATCTCCCGGACTTGACATTACGCTGCAATCCCAGTACGCACTATGGCCTGTCCTGGATTTGGGCGTTTCAGTTTTCCATATACCGATAATCCCTTCAACGCTGACTCACCGTATGGGGTTGGATATGAGCAAGCTGTCTATATTTTTCGACACCAGCAATCCCGGGTCAATGAAGCTTGACGCTGATTTAGATGAAATGATAACAAGCGGCGATGATGAGAAAAAAACCGTCATGCGCCCTGTAAGATTCGACTTTTACGGGCTTGTTAAACCGTTCAGATCTCCGCTTCTTGTAATACAGCCCAACATAGGCGCTACGGTGAACACCATCTTTGCCGACACAACATTTAACTGGG
>JAIRMY010000255.1 GCA_031258335.1 Spirochaetaceae bacterium
CCAAGACCCGCAGCAGGGGTTGGAACAGTCCGTTATAGACAACAACATACGCGTACTCCGGCGCATAGCCCAGATACTGAACAAATTCAGGGACTACACCATAGTCATAGAAGGCCACGCGCACAACATATCGGGTACGGAGGCTGAGGAAACAAGCACGGTGGGCGGCAATATTCCGCTCATCCCGTTGTCCAAGGACCGCTCCGAATTCGTTAAACGGGAACTTGTAAGACTCGGCGTAAGCGCTGGGCGGATGACGACGGAAGGCGCGGGCGGACGGAAGCCTGTGGCAAACCGGGCAAACCGCGACGACTGGTGGAAGGACCGCCGCGTCGAGTTTATTTTGAACAAATGAGGGGCGTATGATAGCGTTGTCAAGCGACCACGGCGGTTCACCGCGGCGATGTCCCGCGCAACACGTAGCGCTGGAGGAGCGTTAGGCGGAATGAGGTGCTAAAATTTGTTAAGTGTATTATGAAAAAACACTTGGCAAAAGGATTTTTTTGACTATAATAAATATGCCTTGTCTTGCCCTTGTGGCGGCTAGAATTATGGTGGCATTGCAACACAAGTCTCCGCAAAGAGTATAAACTACGAAAGGAGCTTGTTATGGCAGTTTATCAGTGTAGAAAATGTGGTAAGGTTGTTCGTAATTCAACAACTCCGCAGAACTCGACAACATGTGAGGGGAAACACTTTCACACATGGACAAAAATAACAGATGATGGTGATGCGACATATGAATGCCGCAAATGTGGACTGACAATTGAACGGTGTAAATCAACGCCACAGAACACCACAACGTGTGAGGGCAAACATTTCCATACATGGCACAAATTGTAACGGAGGGAAGAATGAAATTAAGAACTACAATGATATCGACTATGTGGTCAAGAACCATAAACTGTATTTTAACGTCTGGCATCCGGCGTATTTGTCGTAGGGCGCAAATTATCATTGATATGGTTCATAATAATGTCAAATCGATAAATATCAAAGGAGGTGAGAATTAAATGAAGAAATCTATTGTTTCCGGCGTGTTGATTATTGCCGCTGTTCTGTGTCTTTTGCTCATTTGTTGGTTTGCGGTTCAATTTGGAGCAATAGACCCTAGCGAAATGCCGGGTAGTTTCATAGGGGCAGCATTAGGGGCGGCTATTACTGGTGTAATCACGGTGATACTTCTTAAGGGGCAATCATCCGCAGAAGAAAAAAAAGAACGGGCTGTTAAAATATTTGAAGAAAAACTCGTGGTCTATTCGAGATTTATGGAGCATCTCTGGGGAATGTTCAGTGATACTGAAGTAACTCGCGAAGAATTGACTCACTTGAGAAACATTTGTTTTCAGCAACTTGTATTTTTTCTTGACGATGAACAGATTAAGTCCATCACGAAGCAATTGGAAACAGTTGCCGGTGATATTGACAAGGGAATAGCGGCAGCGTCTCAAATCACTTTTATTTTGAAAGACAGTCTCAATCTTGTAGCAGTGAAATCTCCGAAGGAGACAGAAGGTCCCAAGAGAAATTTATTAACCGATTTGTTCAAGTCGTTTGAATACAAGGATACTTTTACTGAATCCAAAACAGGCGCCACACCGTCTCTCGAATTGGATTCTTCACAGCAGTCTTTTGAAAACCAAGATGTATTACCGGCCTACTGGCATTTTGCGATGTACGATGAAAGACAAATCAAGGTACTTGAAGACGATAACAATAAGGAAAAAACGCTTTTATCGCTTTTTGAGATTGGCGCATCATGGAGAACTGAGTATGTTCGTCAAGTCAAACCTGGGGATGTAGTATTCTTGTTCAAAAGGGGGGGAGATGGGTATATTGGCGCTTTCAAAGCCATAGGCAACAGAGTACTTGAATGGGAAGAATACGAAAAAGACCCCGATAATTATGATTGTGATGAACGCTACGATATGTATAAATGCTTTGATGATGGTACCGCTGACTATGCGGCAAACATAATTGTCAGGCCACTTGCTTTTAATTACAAAGGAGTCGGCTGTAAATCACCTAGACGTAAGACTATTTAGCCTATTATCGATACAGAAGCGGTTAATTATCTTCTGACCCGTTTCAGTGGCAATGAGTTAACCGAAGAACAGAAAATTGGCATGAACAAGTTTAATACCGATAAGCCTGTTAATATACAAAATGATGATCAGGCGTTTTTTAAAAAATTGGCTGAAACTGCAATTAAGTAAAAATACATTACTGACAACTACCTACTCGCTTCTTTGCGAGTAGGTAGTGTTATCTAATATTTTTTTGATTATATTAACAAAAACATATTGGAATCAAATGAGCTTCCGCGCGGCAAGCCGCACGGTGTCTTAAGCGTTGTAGTGATTTGAGCGGAGGCTCGTTCTGCAAGACAAGCCACGCAGTGGCTTGCCGCTTGCAGGTTGTGCCTTTGGCACGACCTACACCGCTGGGGAAGCGGAAATCCCGTATCGCTGACATCAAGATGTAGTTTGTAACCGGTCCAAAACTGGGTAACACCGTGACTGTTTTTCTTACAACCGTGAGCGCATGCCGTATCAATATTTTTTAATGAATCTTCCAAACTTTCAGCGCTTGTTTCTCAATAGCGGTTTCCGGCTTTGGAGGGCGAACTTCCCCCTTTTTGGGCCTCCCGCGCCCCTTTTTCTCCTCCTTTTCCTCCTTCACGGGCTTCTTTTCCGCCTTTTCCCGCGCCTCTATCGTCGTTGAATCCCGGCTCACATGATACACCGCTTGCCCCGCGTGCGCTTCTTTCACCAGCCTATCCAACGTCTCGCTCATAATAGCTCTCTCAGACAAAGTAGTAAAGTTTCGTGAAAACGTTGATCTGCCGGGGACTTTTTTAAAACCGCACAGTAGCCTGAGATTTGGATCTGTCTGTAACCGATGTATGAATTGCGTGGTCGTATCAATTTTGAAAAAACATTTTGCCAGAGCGCTTCTTACAAATGGCTGATACTGGTACGGTATTCTTCCTGTTCCCTTATAACTTCTGATAAGGGGATTCTGGGCGTCTTCCAAAACACGTAGCATTTGCAGAAATGTTTTATATTCGTCCGTCAGATATTCCTCAAAAACACTTTGCAAATCATAGGTTATATCCAGAAGCCCTTGTGCTCCTCCGATGATTTCTGTTATAGTTTTCATAACGAGAGTCTCCTTGTGTTGGTTTTACTTACTCAATCTTACAAGGTTTCTCTCGTTTCTTCTATCCCCGGTTTCAACCGTATTTAGCTGTTTCCTGAGGTTTTGGGAAAGGCTCTGCATAGTGTTTTTTATCTTTAAGTAGGATAAAAATAAAACCGCCTTACAAAGCATTTTTTCTTTTTTTCGCGTTGAGCATTTTGTGCAATGGATGTACAAAAAAACCTCAACAACAGCAAGGCCTCACTATTAAAGAGGGTGTGCTCACAGTGGGCGTTGAAATCGGGTATCCATCTATGGAATACTACGATATTGACGGTCAAACCCTTATTGGATTTGATATTGATCTGACAGTTCAATAACTATCGTAACCCTCAAAGGTTCTCATTTTAAAATTGAAAAGCCTGAAGACATTGCAGGGTATAGTGTTTGTTATCAAAGTGATACAACAGCCCAATATTTTACCGAAAGATTGAGCGAACAGGGTATAGGTTTTACATCATATTCCTACGGCTGGCCGCATTCATCCATGCATGGCAAAACAACCGTTGAGCGCCTCTATTTCAACCTTGCTCAAGGGGCGGCTCTTGCCCTCGGCAAGACCGTCTATGGAAACGGGACCTATGCGTATACGCCGCAGGCTTCTTGGATGCAGGTGAAAATGCGAAAACACACGGCGTATTTCTCGATTCCGGCCTTCTATCAGCACTATGCGCAACATCTTCTTGCCAAGCCGCTCGACTTCCCGCGCGCGGTACACAAGCCCCTCTATTTCAACGCCGTCCAAAAAACTGTCTGCTAAACGCCCGTCTATCAGCCCTGAAGCCTCGACTATGTACTCCTTTTCGATTTCAGAACTTGGATGGGAGAGCCGCGCGGCAAATATCCCGTCGTTGGTAAACAAGATAAGCCCCGATGAAAGGTAATCCAGTCGCCCCACACTGTAAAGCCGCTCGCCTATTCCAGTCGGCAAGAGGTCGCGGGCAAGTGGGCGGTTTTCCGTGTCGCGGGCGGTGCAGATGTAAAGCGGCGGCTTGTTCAGCATGATGTAGTGAAACGCGCTTTCCAGAAACACCCGCTTCCCGTCAACGCAGACCTCATCGGACAGGATGGCCTTTGCCCCCATTTCTGTAACCACTGCGCCGTTTACGCTCACCCTGCCCGCGGCAATGAGTTTTTCCGAGGCGCGGCGCGAAGCCACGCCTGCGCGGGCAAGGTACACCTGCAAACGCAGGGCGCCGCCGTCATTCATCGTCTTGCTGCTCAAAACGCTCCGCATCGCTTTCATCGAGTTTGGGAAGGCCGGCTATGCTCTCAAGGCGGAACAGGTTGAGGAATTCTTTTGTCGTGCCGAACTGTACCGGACGCCCCGCTATGTCCTTTTTCCCGACTTCGCGTACAAGTCCGCGTTCAAGCAGTATGCGTATCATGTTGTCAGCCTGTACGCCGCGTATAGCCTCTATCTCGGCGCGGGTTATAGGCTGGGAATAGGCGATGATGGCGAGCGTCTCCATCGCGGCGCGTGAAAGTTTAGCCTGATTCTTACGCCCGTAGCGTTCCTTGAGTATCTCCCAGTATTCCCGCTTGGGCGCTATAGTAAGCCCGCCGCCTATTCTGACAACATCAAAACCGCTACCGGGCTGGGTATACCGTACTTTTAACACTTCAAGCGCAGTTTCAACCTCACTTTCAATCATGGACGTGATATGGGCAATCTGTTTTTCATCTATGGGATCCGTCTCAAGGAACAAAACCGCCTCGACAAGGGCTGCGCCCCGGAAATCACTGTCTAGTGGGGCATCCCCCTTAAAAGCGGGAACGCCCCCCTCAACCTCAGCGCTATTCGCCCCCTCCACGCCGGATGCCGCTGTTTCCCTCAGTTGCCGCATGACCTCCGCGTCAAATAACTCGGCCTGCCCGTCAGCAACTTCTGTGTCCGTGGATAGGGATGGGGACTCCAAATTTGTTTCCATAGGTTAATTTTCCCCTTCAATCGCCTGAGGCGTATCCGACGGCTCCCGCTCAGTCCGTGAAGCGCGTATCTGAATGTCGCCAAACAGTTTATGCTGATAAATCGTAACAAACCTGTGTTTAACCGCCTCGAGAAGAGCTAGAAACGCGCAGACTATATCCATGACGGAACCTCTGCGCGCTATCAAATCGGTAAAATTACATTCGCCTCTTGTTTCGATGAGTTCCGTCATCAGCGCGATTTTTTCGTTTATCGAGACTTCCTCCCGTAAATCCATGATGCGCTCGCCGGAAAGATGGGACATGAGGGCGGAAAACGTGTTGAGAAGTTCCCAAACATCGGCTTTTTTCCAGAGACGGTCGTCATCATCAAACGGCAGCACCCGCTGTAACTTCTTGCGCTCCACAACCCATTCCGCCTCACGCTCCTTTTCCTCCATCAGTTCGGACAGTTTTTTGAAACGCTGATACTCGATGAGCTGCTCAACGAGTTCCTGTCTGGGGTCTTCAATCTCGTCGTCCGCGTCAAATTCAATGGGCAAGAGCATGCGCGATTTAATGTAAAGCAGAGTCGCCGCGGTAAGGTGAAAGCTGGACAGGTCGTCAAGCCCAATATTACCGGCAAAGTTTATGTATTGTATATACTGGTCGGTAATCTCAGAAATCGGTATATCGTACAGGTTCACACGGTTTTTTTTTATTAACTCAAGCAGCAACCCAAGCGGCCCCTCAAATTCCTTTAGCCTGAGTTGGCAGCCTTCTTTATGGCTATCCGTATCTTTAGATTGCAATGTATACATTTGACTGATTGTACCATAAATCGGCCTCACCCACTAGGTGGGTAACCCGTTGTGGGGGTGGTGGGGCGGCCCCACCCCACAAACACAAACCCCAGCACGGCGGGGGAC
>JAIRMY010000154.1 GCA_031258335.1 Spirochaetaceae bacterium
CCCCTCTCCGGCATAAGAGGCGTGGCTACAGACATAGAAATCCATGCCCGCGAGTTGGAAAAGCTCCGGGCAAAGATAAACAAGCTGATAGCGGACGAGACCGGGCAAGATGCATCTCAGGTTGAAAAGGATACGGACCGAGATTACTGGATGACAGCGGACGAGGCTGTAAACTACGGCCTCATTTCCCGTGTGATAAGTTCCCGCGCCGATATAGGCTAGGAAGGTTTGAGTCTATGCGGGGTAAACGCCATGGGAAAAAAGTTGTTGTCGTAGACGGCATGGGCGGCGGAATCGGAGTCCAGCTTACCGGAAAACTGCGCGATGCCTCTGGTGATGATGTCGAGATAATCGCCCTTGGCACCAACGCCGTCGCCGTGGAACGCATGGTCAAGGCCGGCGCCCACCGCGGAGCATCGGGCGAAAACGCCATAATCCAATCGGTTGTCTTGGGCGATATAATAGTCGGGCCTATAGGGATAATCATAGGCAACAGCATGATGGGCGAAATTACCCGCGCCGTAGCCGAGGCCATCCTTGCCGCCCCGGGAGAACGTATTCTGCTCCCGCTGCAAAACGAGCACCTAACGCTGGCAGGGCTTGACGGCCTGCCGCTCGCTAAGATGATAGAACGCGCCGTCGAACTGACGGTGGAACGCTTGCAAACCGCATAGCGGCACTATAAAAATTGATTTTTTATGTGAGGAGAAAAAATGGCAAGAAATTATTTTATCGCCGGTAACTGGAAGATGCACAAGACAAGAGCGGAGGCTGCCGCGCTTGCGAAGGAACTTGTCGCGGCGTTGAAGGACGGCGGGCACAAGTACCTTGTCGCGCCGAGTTTTACCGCGCTGGAGACGGTCGCGGCGCTTGTCAAGGGGACGAATATCCTTCTCGGTGCGCAGAACTGCGCCGTCGAGGAAGAGGGGGCGCATACAGGCGAGGTTTCCGCGCTTCAACTCAAGGATTTGGACGTTCAAACTGTGATACTCGGGCACAGCGAGCGGCGGCATCTTTATAAAGAGGATGACGAACTGGTAAACCGCAAGGTACATATCGCGCTGAAACACGGACTTGATGTAATACTCTGCGTGGGCGAGTTGCTGGAAGAACGCGAGGCGGGCAAGGCGGAGGCAGTTTGCAGGCGGCAGACGGTAGAAGGGCTCAAGGGAGTAAGCGCCGCCGACCTTTCCCGCGTTACTATAGCCTACGAACCGGTCTGGGCTATTGGCACAGGCAAGACTGCCACGCCTGAGGATGCGGATGCCGTCCATGCGTACATACGCGGGGTCGTGGGCGAGCTGTACGGGCAGGCCGCGGCGGAAAATCTAGTGATACAGTACGGCGGCTCGGTAAAACCCGAAAACGCGGCGGCGCTGATGGCAAAGGAGAACATAGACGGCGCCCTTGTAGGCGGTGCATCCCTCAAAGCGGCTACTTTTGTCCCTATAGCAAAGTTTTGACGTTGGGGATAGGGTATTGTTCTCATGACAATATCTGAGCATGTTGTCCTGTTAAAAACAGGATTGCTTGTTTCATTTTTAGCGTTGGCGGCGTTTGCGGTATTCGCGGTAAAAACTTTTTCGTTGTACCCCGGGCTGATTGCTGTGGCCGCGGAACGGAGCGGGCTTCTTTTTACCGCGCGGGCCGGGACCGCGTCATACGCGGCGCCGGTAAGCGTGGGGCTTGCCGTGCTGTTCGCCGTTGTTACGCAGATTTTACTGTACTATTTTTTTGAAAAAACACAGTCCATGGAAATACGGTTCTTCGGGATATTTCTTTTTTCTTTTGTTTTCGAGATTCTCCGCATAGCGCTCCCCGTTAAAACCGCGTTTGATATATCCGGCTATATGCCTGTAATAGCGTTCCGCATGATGATTTTTGGCCGCTTTTACGGCTTGCTGGCGCTGCTTGCCGCCGGTTTGTATGCTTCGGGCTTAAAAGTTCAGCGGGAAGGCGCGGTTATATTCACAATAGCCGTGGTCGCGCTGTTTTTTGCCTTTCGCGTACCGCTGGATGCCTTTAGCTACGATACAAGCCTGTACCCGCTTACCGGTTTTCCCAATATGTTCAAAATGACAAACGCCGCCTTAGTCTTATTAACCGTGTTCTGCTTTATCTCAGGCGCCTACACACGCGGAGTCAACGAATACTATTTTACCGTGCCGGGCATTCTTGCCGCGGCCGCCGGACGTACGCTTCTATTTACCTCGGATACATGGCTCACGCTTTTTTCAGGCCTCGTTCTCTTGGTTTCAGGCACATGGCTCGTAGGCAATCAACTCCGCCGCATATACCTTTGGGTTTGACGGCCTTCCCATCGCAGCTAAACTTGACCGGCAATTTAAGAACTATTGGGTTTATACATTGACGGCGTATATGTAACGTAATTGATAACTATTTCGCCGAGGATATTTGTAAAGAGATTATCTAAAATATAAATAGAACGGAGATTACTTAAATTAAAGGAGCTTTTGAATGAAAAAAAGAATAGCACAACGAGTAACTATTCAAAAAAATGATGTTGTCTATGATTGCATAGTTGGAACATTAACTGAAATACTTGATTATATTGGAAAACAAGGTAAAGTATTTCAGCAAGACTTATTTGAAGTTTTAGAAGAAAAAAACTTCGGTGTATATCACAACAGAAAAATTTAAAAATTAGACGTAAACACGATGAAACTTAATAGAAAAAAAGCTACTTATACGTTGTTTGATTCTGAATTCTCCCTTGATATTTGTGAATAACTTTAAATATAGAAGATGCCGGAGAAAATGATATTATAAAAGGTTTGAATAACTGTAAGAAATGGCTTAGAAACAAAAGTCAACAATACCAGATGGAAACAAAAATTATTGGTATAAAAAATCAAGAAAACGGGACAATAAAAGTTTCCGTAACGGTCAACGGACGAGATTGAAAAGGCATTAAAGGGACTATTGATATTTTATAATGTTATTCCTGAAAAAACTCACAATTTAGTTTCGATGATAAAAGAATTGTAGAATAAGATTGAAATTCCCGATGAAATTAATGAAACAGTAATCTTAAATGATCTAATACTTCGACAATTTCCGGCCCCATGGTCAACTCGTGCGCTTCGGGGTTGTGGGGGTTTTCAAACTGTTTCACCTCAAAGTAACCGTATTTGGCAACGAGTTCCGCCGCCTTGTCAATTGATGTTTTCCACTTGTCAAGTGCTTTCTGAATGCCGCTTAACAAAGAGTTTCCTTCGTGATATGCTTTGGATATTAGGCGACAATGAACCTTAGTATCAATAAATACCGCAATAAACTTCAAAATACCATAGACTACGGCGGCAGTGTTAATGAGACCGCTATCCGCCGCTGTTTCATAGACCTGGTAAATGATTTCGCGGAAGATAAAAACCTCAAACTGATAGAAGAACTGGAATACAGAACCCCCCAGGGGACTACCGTATACCCTGATGGAACCCTAAAAGACCGTTTCCGTCTCTCCTGCGGTTACTACGAAGCCAAAGATCCCAAGGATGATTTAGACAAAGAAATAGAGGATAAAACAAGAAAATATTATCCCCTCATCAATACCATATTTGAAAACTCCGTTACCGCCGTCCTCTATCAAAA
>JAIRMY010000222.1 GCA_031258335.1 Spirochaetaceae bacterium
GTCTTTCCTCATGGATTTGTGTACCCGGTATGGCGTGTTGCTGAAAGTAACGGATGAAAAAATGGTTTTGTTTGAGGAATCTGTGTATGAGGAAAAAGACCCGGTTGACACCTTTGATAAATCCGAAATAGGCGGCCGCATAATCGGCTATTCTTTCGCGCAGGATATAAATGACACGGTAAAAAAGGTTGAATTATTTTACAAAGACCCAAAATCGGGGATTGTCGCGCAGGGTGAATTTGCCCCGCCCGATCCCCCGGCGACAGGGCAAAAGCTGATGTTGAATGAGCGGCCCGGGGATCTCCGGGGGGATAATTTCAGAAAAGGAATTGACGATAGCGCCGACAGCGCGGAGGGAACTTTCGATACCGGTATACACCCGTTCAATGATATACTGGTTGATTATAACAAACCGAGAACCGACGTAACCGTAACCGATAACGCAAACCGGATTTGCCGGGCGCGCTGCCGGGAAAAAAATAAAAACGAATGGACTTGCACATTAAATATAATGGGCAATGTGAAAATGGTCGGCGGCGTTACCATCAATATGACAAACTGGGGCAAGTACTCAGGGAAATACATGGTGGATGCGGCAAGTCATAAAATTGGCGGCCGCTATCTTACTACGGTCAACGCACATAAGGTTTTGGGGTATTAGGGGTATTGTTATGGCGGATAATCGGTCAGCGCTTCACCAGGGACAAGCGACAGAACGCAATGTAAAATCCGCTTCGGCGCGTGTAGGCTTTGACGATCTGTCCGGAACCGTGTCCGGCTTCATGCAGGTGTTGTTTCCCGCGGCCGGAGGATGGAATTTTTTCTACACCCCGAAGGAAGGAGACCAGGTAGTAACAAGCCGTCTGCCAAATGGAGTCGAAGAAGGCTATATCATAGGCAAGGTCTACACCGCCGGCAAAATGCCCCAGGGCGGCGCCGCGAATATTATTTTGCTGGTCAGCGATAACGGTAAAAACGTCATCCGCTTCGATGCCGATAACGGGACGCTTGATTTGGTTTGTGACCAGGATTGCGCGATGAAATTCAAAAACCTTGATATTGAGGTGAAAGAATTAACCAAAATAAAAACAAAAAATCTTGATATCAAGGTTGAAGAACTTACGAAATGGCAATCAAAGGAATGGGATGAGGTTGTAGATAAAGACAAGACTACCAGCGCCGGAACTCTCGAGGAGAGCGTCCGCGATGGAATAACAAGGACGGCCGGGGGAGACATTAAAACAACGGCCGGAGGAACCAATCGCGATGACGGCGCTCAGGTACATCATAATTAGGAGGGCATATGCCGGGTGTTGCGAGAGTAGGTGATTCGGAAACCGGCAGTTGTCCGATAGGACCGTCATCGTCAGCGGGTCCGCTGGCTATTGCCTCCGGGGCCGGGACTGTGTTTGCAAATGGAAAACCGATAGCCCGAACCGGCGATCCATACGGCGGCGTACACGTTCATATTCCTGTTCCGCCGAATGGTACTCATTCCGTTTCTTGCGGGCCGGGATCAGGGACGGTGTTTGCCGAGGGAGCGCCGGTGTTTAGAATAGGCGACCCTACATCTTGTCCGAGTTCACAGGTGGGCGGTTCGGGAAATGTTTTTGCGGGAGGATAGTTTTGGTAATCGGATCATGGGGTGATTTTGTATTTGAAGTCTCAGGCAGCATTGCAAAAACGTTCAATGAGCTTTCTCAAAAGTCATCCGGCCGCTGGGCGGAACACGAAACGATAAATACCGCGCCGTTGTCGGAGTTTCTAGGCCCCGGTCTTGACGAACTGGAAATATCAATCATTTTTACCGCCATGCTGGGCGTAGACCCGCGAAAAAGTTATGAGGACTTAAGGGCGGCGGTACGGAAGGGCGAATACTATCCTCTCATTTTGGGAGGTTTACCATTAAGCGATAATTTGTGGAGGTTTACCGAAATATCAGGGGTTTCCACAGTATTCGGCCCGCGCGACGGCGGGATCATGTGGATGGAATTGGGCGTAACCGCGAAGGAATATAACTGATGATAAAAATTGAGAGCTTGCCCGCAAACGTTACCTACGGATTATCCGGTGCTTCGGAGATTATGCAAAACGTCCGTACAATTTTGACAACCCGGCGCGGCACGGTTCCCCTTAACCGCGATTTTGGTATTAGCTTTGAGTTTTTGGACAGCCCGATAAACACAACTCGGGCCAAAGCGGAACAGGAAATATTTTTGCAGCTAAAGAAGTACGAGCCCAGGGCGATTCTGAAACAAATTATGTGGGAAACAGACATAATATCAGGGCAGATTTCGCCGTCGGTCAAAGTGGAGATAAACACGAATGGCGTTTAGCGATTTACAATTTTCTGAAACAGACGCAAGAAAAATTCAAGACCGTTTGCAGCGGGTATACGAGGAGGTACGCAGGGCGGCAGGAGAACCGGGTTACAGGTTGGCACAGGCAGCTCCGGAGCGGCTTGTCCAGTTGTCAGAGGCCGCGGCATTAACCCAGATAGCCGCCGATATTGACAAAACAGGAAAGGGAAACCTCCTTTACTTTGCTGATGAAGAAACAATCGAACATATCGGTATCCTGTACGGCGAAAGAGGGAAGAGACTTCCGGCATCAAGCGCATTGACAACGATAAGGTACACATTATCAACTATCCGGTCGACGCCAACAATAATTCCAAAGGGAAACCGTACAACGCCTGACAATAAAATATTCTTTGCCACGAAAAACATGATTGAAATACCGGCCGGTGAGCTACACGGGGATGTGGAAGCCGAATGCGCGGCAGCGGGTATGGCGGGTATGGGATTTGAGCCGGGCGACATAGCCAACATGGTGGACGTTTTGCCGTTTGTCGCGAAGGCTGAAAACATAACGCCCACAAGCGGCGGCGCGGACAAAGAAGGGATAGAGGCATACCGGGACAGGCTGCGTTTACTTCCGGAATCATTTTCAGCCGCCGGGCCCGACGGCGCATACGAGTTTTGGGCGAGAACCGCGAATTCAGGGATAGCGGATGCAAAAGTATGGATGCCTGAACTTGATGTGCAGTCTTTTGCGAACTTTCTGGAACCATGGGGAATAACGGACGCCGCGGGGTTTTATAACGCGCTGGGAGATTACTACAGGGAGAGCGGCACGGGGCCGGGAAATGTGAACATAACAGTTTTGATGAGGGACGGCGAATTACCGTCCGAAGAAATTTTGAATCAGGTTAAAGAAACTCTGAGCGGAAAAACGCGGCGCCCGTTGACAGATTATGTCCATGTAGTAGAACCGCGAACTATAGAATTTGATATAGCTGTTCGATATTGGATAGAAACCGAAAAAGTGGTCGAGGCCGCCTCAATTATAGACGCCGTTGACAAGGCGATTGGTAGTTATATCACATGGCAAACATCACGTCTCGGTTTGGACATACTCCCTGACACACTTCACAAATTCATAATGGACTGCGGGGTGAAACGACTTGAAATCACGGCGCCGGTGTTCCATATCTTGGCGATGAATGAAGCGGCGCGGTTTAGCGGCAACAAAACAGTAACCTACGAAGGCTTTGAGGAGGCGTAATGGATTTAAACAATATTTCTATACTTGATTTAATGCCTCCGAACCTTGCCGCTGATAACAATATAAAATTGATGGCGGAAGCGTTTGATGAAGTATTACGGGACATTATAAAAAAGATCCCTGATGTTGATATAATATCCAATTTAGTGCTGAAACAAATTGTGAACGAGACGCTCATTGATATATTGGCGTGGCAGTTCCATGTAGACTTTTATGACCCCGGACTGCCGATAGAAGTAAAACAAGAATTGGTTTTGAAGTCTCTGGATTGGCATTACCGCAAAGGGACGCCGTCTGTACTTGGGGAAATTGTATCGACTGTATTCACGAAAGCGAAAGTACAGGAATGGTACGAATACGGCGGCCTCCCGTACAGGTTCCGCATCGCGACAGCCGAGGAGCAGATACCGGACGCGGAAGCCGTGAAAAAACTAATGCGGGCAATTAACTCCGTAAAGAATACGCGCAGTTTTCTTGATGGGTTAACATACTTGGCAGATTACATTGAAGAAGTAATAACGGAAGAAAAACAGAGAATACAGGTAAAACGTGATGATAAGGATTATATCCGTCCGCGCGCCGCGCTTTCCCTGCGGCTCAAAAATATTTATTTCAATGATATAGTCGCCGTCCCGCTGGTTCTTGACGGCGCGTGGTTCTTAGACGGAAGCGAACTGTTGGACGGCGCGGGCCGCGAAACGGCAAACGAATTGCTGGTATGCGGCGTCCGCGACACGTCGACGTCCGGGGACGGCGATAATTTTGAAACGCCGGCCGAGACGCTCTCGGTACTTTTGCGGAAACTGAATTTTCTGGACGGCGCGTGGTTCTTAGACGGAAGCCGCGACCTGTTGGGAGAGATAATTATTCCGTTGGAATAATTTAATTTTAATAACATATATTGATTTGGAGAAAAAATGAGACTGAAAGAAAACATCGTCCCGCGCGGGAAAATTGAAGCGCGTGTATTCAGAAACGGCGGGTTGATTGACAGTTTTGTCGAGGAAAACTTAATTCTAAACGGGGCCAGGCGTCAGCTGGCGCGCCTGATAGCGGGAAATGTTGAGGATCGGCATATTACCCGGATAGCGTTCGGAACAAACGGAAATCCCGCGAGTGATGAGGACGAGGAACTGGAAAACGAGTATCAAAAAGACATCTCCGGCCTGTCGTTCCCGTCGCCGGGATCGGTACGGTTCGACTGGCTTCTGGATACATCGGAATATAACGGCGAGGCTGTAATCGAGTTCGGCCTGCGGTGCGCCGACGGCACGCTATTCTCGCGCAGGGTCAGGGATAAACCGATCCCGAAAGAATATGATATATCCATCGAGGGAAGCTGGACAATCAGCTTTGAACCCGTGCCGGAAATTATACCGGAGGAGGAATAATGGCTTATTTACCGGAGGAGGCCGTCTGGGTAGAAGGCATAAGACGGCTTGAAACTACCGACCGCGCCATAGGGGGCGAGGGCGGCGTAATGAATCAACAGGGCGGCGAACTGGCAAACCGGACGGCTTACCTGCGGGAGCGTCTTGACGGCTTGCCGGAAATACCCACCTCCCTACAAACGACGGACCCGCCCACGTATCACGTGGTGCGTGTCGATGTCGCCGAAGGCGGAAGCGGGTACGCTTTGGACGACCTTGTAAAAGCCGGAAGCGAAAACGTAGACCTTA
>JAIRMY010000237.1 GCA_031258335.1 Spirochaetaceae bacterium
GTGTTATGACCGGCCATTCCGCTACGTTTCTCCTGCTTTGCACGTCTTTTCGGACTTTAGTCTGAATAAGGCCAGTATACCGCAAAACGGGCGGACGTGAAATAGACCGCAATTTAGGCCCTAACTCCGCTAAAAATACCCCGTCTATTTGCCAAAAACATAAGAAGATACAATGTATTTGGCATAGCGGGGTTGACTAGGGACATGGTTACCGTGATAATTAAGGTATGACCGAAGTTCTCTCTCAGGATGAGATAGATCAGCTTCTTACCGCGATAAATGCCGGCGGCGCCGAAGCCGATGAGTACAAACCTGTCGCCGATACCCGCAAGATAAAGATATACGATTTTAAGAGGCCGGATAAATTTTCAAAAGAGCAGATTAGAACTGTACAAATCATGTATGAAACTTTTGCGCGGCTTACCACTACCGCGCTTTCCGCGAATCTCCGCACTATGGTACACGTTCATGTCGCGTCTGTCGATCAGCTTACGTACGAAGAATTCATACGGTCTATACCGACACCTACCGCGCTTGCCATCATCAACATGGACCCGCTCAAGGGGAACGCGATACTAGAGGTAGACCCGGCGATAACATTTTCTATAATAGACCGCTTATTCGGCGGCAAGGGAGACGGTAGCAAGACACAGCATGAATTGACCGATATTGAACAATCTGTCATGGAGGGCATCATCGTGCGTATTTTGGGAAATATGCGCGAGGCTTGGGCGCAAGTAATTGATTTGCGACCGCGGCTGGGGCAGATTGATACGAATCCCCAGTTTGCGCAGATTGTGCCGCCTACGGAAATGGTTGTGTTGGTAACGCTCGAAACAAAGGTAAATGAGGTCGAAGGGATGATGAACTTCTGCATACCCTACCTGACGATAGAGCCTATAATAAGCAAGCTGTCCGCGCAGTTCTGGTATTCAAACGTGAGGCAGGGGGCGAACACTGAAAATCTTAACATACTCAAGGATAAACTGGTAAATGTCGATGTTAATGTAGCCGCGGAAGTAGGGACTATTCAGATTCCCGTGCGTGATGTACTGTCCCTGCAAGCCGGGGATGTTGTCCGGTTATACAATGTTAAAGTCGGCGACCCGCTGACCATAACCATAGGCGGAAAAGGAAAATTTTTGTGCCGTCCGGGCATAGTGGGCAGGAAGATGGCCGTGCAGATTACAAAGAAGATGGCGGATATAGATGGAGATGACTTTGAGGAGTTTATTCCTGAAGGGGAGGACTTGTTATGAGCGATGGCGCTCTTTCTCAGGCTGAAATTGACGCTCTGCTATCCGGAAGCGGTGGGTCGCAAGCAGGCGGGTCCACAGGCGCTGGAACTTCCAACGGGGAGGCGGGCGTCATAGAAAATTTTCTTAAATCAACGTCCGCTTCCCAGTCTTCAGGGATTTCAATGATGACGGGGGGGACTGTGAATTTTTCCGGGCCCTCAGTTTCCCAGACTAACCGCGACGCGTTCCTCACCTTGATTCCCGATACCATTACATCTGTAAAAATTGATTTTATCTCCGGCTTTCCCGGCGAACATCTATTCCTGATGACGGAAGATACCGCCAAAACCATAGCCAGCCTGATGAACAAGGAAGATGACATAACCCTTGACGAGATGGCTATGTCCGTCGTAGCCGAAACAGTATCACAGATGGTCGGTACCGAGATAACGGCTCTCAGCGGCAAGACGGGTAATAAGGCTATAGCTCCAGCATCTCCCGAAGCGGTGAATATTCCCAAAGCGGCGGCAGCCCTGCCTTCCGGTAATTTTATCGTTGCCGCCTATGACGTGAGTATTGGTGACAAAGCGCCGCAGAAAATCTGGGAAATTTTTGGACCTGCCGTCGCGCAGGCTATGGCGGCGTCTTTGAACGCGCCGCAATCGGCCCCGTCTATGAGCGGCGGCGCTCAATTTGGCGGTGGAGCGCCCCATAACGCCATGAACGGCGGCGGCATGATGGGAGGAAACGCTTACGGGCAGCCGCCCAGTATACAGCCGGTTCAGTTTCCAAACCTAAACACCCAATCCGGCCCACGTGAACAGGGAAATATAGGCCTGTTGATGGATGTCTTTATGGAGATGACCGTTGAACTGGGCCGCACAAAGAAGCTGATAAAAGAAATACTCACTATGGGCGAAGGCACGATTATAGAGTTGGACAAACTTGCCGGCGAACCTGTGGACATACTTGTTAATCACAAACTCATAGCCAAAGGCGAAGTCGTGGTAATTGATGAAAACTTCGGTGTCCGTGTAACCGAAATCGTATCGCCGCAGGAACGCCTGTCGGATATGGGGTAAGCCGCCCACCCTCTCCCCGCAGGCGGCTGAATTTTACAACTCTACCTCCGGTATGCCCCGCTGTTTCTCAAGCGTTCACGGTTAAATTGGGCGTCGTAGTAGTAGGGGTTGATGCGCAATGCCTGGTCAAAATCTAGGGCGGCGTTTTTCAGGTCGCCTTTGCCGGCAAAGGCGACGCCGCGGTGGTTGTAAGCCGCCGCATAGCCGGGGTATACCTTTATTGCCGCATTGAACTGTTCAATCGCTTCGTCAAAGCGCCCTTTTCCATTGAGATCGGCGCCGATCAAGTTATACTTTTCAGCGGCGGGATCAATAAATATTTTTTTGATAGGTATCTCGAATACGGGAGCATTCCTGTAATTTGCCCGAGTATTTCCAACGGTTTTAAGCGGAAAATCATACCCGGAATTAACCGGCGCATAGCCATCGGAGTCGGCTCTTACCTTTGCGCTCTCTGTTTCCCACGCCGTATAGTAGTTCACCGGATTCGCCGTAACCTGACCGGGAAAACCTGCTGTCGATAACGCGCCGTTTGCCCCGGCAGTCTGCGTTGAGGCGCTGTACACCGGCGCTTGGACAGGCGCCCCGTTTGTCTGCCTGTAGCCCTGCTGATACGCCTGCTCGTTTACGGGAACGTTGTACGACTGCGTTTCGGCAACCGTTCCGTATGTCTGAATGTAGACTTGCCGTTGTGTATCATTGTTTGCGGGAGCGTTGTACGACTGCGTTTGGACAGGCGTTCCGTTTGTCTGAAAGTAAACTTGCTGCCGTGCGTCCACGTTTGTGGAGGCGTTGTACAACTGTGTTTGCGTAAAGTTACTGTACGCCTGCCCTTGAACATTCGTTGTTGTGTCATCCGCCGGGCACTGGGGATATGTATCATAGAAATTAGTTTGATTCCGCAAAGCATCCGTTTGATCCATCCGCGAAATTTCCTGCTCATTCCATGAGGGGAATCCCTCGGTGGAAGTTTGATAATTTACGGACTTTTCATACGAAATTACGGACTGCGGAACGACGTTAGATGCGGAGTTTGTACCGCCTAAGTATTTTCCGGTATTGTTAATTTTATTGTTTAGGTTGCTGATGTCGTGCCGTATTTTAGCGGAATGCGGGTTAAGGCTCAGCGCGTATTCAAAATCGGCCATTGCGGCCTCGTAATTTCCGCTTTTTTCATAAACGATGCCGCGGGCGTTGTAGCCTTGCGAATCGTTAGGTCTTAACCTTATTGCCATACTGAGGTCTTCGATCGCTCCGGCAAAATTCTTTTGGTAAATCTTCAATTCGGATCTCTGATGGTAATCGTCAGCGGTCTGCGCCGTTATCCTCGACACGGACGGCGCGACAAGCGTAAAAAGTACAAGGGCGCATTTAGCCCAAAATAGTTTATTCATTTTCCCCTCCCAAAGGATGTATATACTTTTACACTATCAGTAAAAAAAAATAATTGCAAGCCACATGGCGAGGCTCCGCCTCGAATGGAAAATTGATAATGGGGCTAGGATGTCCATACCCCAGCAATTTTACTTTTAAACTTTTGGCGCATCCCTGCCCGTATGTGGGTTGTGCCGACGGCACAACCCACATACGGGCCGAGAGCAAGGGATTGGAGGGGCGCGGAGCGCCTGTAAACTCGCTGGCGGGTGAAGGCAGAAGCCGAAGTCAGCCTTTGGGACGCTAGCGCGGTGCGCCTTTAAACCCACTGGCGGGCGCTGGGGGGTTAAACGCCTAAGACAGCGGTAACGCCCGGTATCTTTTCTTTTAGATAGTTTTCGATGCCGTTTTTTAGCGTCATCTGGGCGTGGGGGCAACAGCCGCAAGCCCCTGTCAGCTTAAGCGAGACGGCGCCGTCCGCCGTAACCGACACAAATTCCACATCTCCGCCGTCAGCCTGTAGAGAAGGACGCACACTGTCAAGCGCGATTTTGATTTGTTCTTCCATGAGCTATATCTCCTATGCTAGAAGTATACAAAATGCACGGTGAAACGACAAGACTGTGGTCTGAAACCGCTGTCGTGAAAACCGCCGCCCTTGTATAAAATGTTTTAAGCGATATAATTTTAAGCGGAATGGATGTGATACAGGTTTTACCTCCCGAAGAGGCGCGAAAAATTGCCGCCGGTGAGGTCATAGAACGTCCGGCGTCTCTTGTACGGGAATTTATGGATAACGCGATTGACGCGGGCGGACTCAACATAGATGTATCTATAGAACAAGGCGGAATAGGCTGTGTTGAGGTGAGCGATGACGGCGCGGGTATGAGCCGCGGCGACCTTGCGCTCTGCTGCCTTACCCATGCCACGAGCAAAATTCGCAAGCTAAGCGATATGGATAGGCTTTCTACGCTGGGCTTCCGGGGCGAGGCGCTGGCGGCGGCTGCGGCGGTTTCACAGTTGGAAATCGTAACAAGCGTAGACGGGCGCGAGGCATGGCGAATTCTATCGGGGCCGGGCGGCGGAAGCGCCTCCGAGCCGGAGCCGGCGCGGAGGACACGTGGCAGCAGCGTCCGCGCGAGGAATCTTTTCGATACCATACCGGCCCGAAAACGTTTTTTGAAAAAGGAAGGCTGCGAGGCCAGAGTGTGCCTGCAAACCTTCATAGACAAAACGCTGCCCTTTACCGGAATAAACTTCCGGTTTTTGCAGGATGGCAAACTAAAGCTATTTTTACCGGCAGCTCCCTTGAAAAAACGTTTTGCCGCCGCCGCGCTGGACGGGACGGTAAGCTACACCGGTGATTTACACGAAATCGCCGCGTCCGGCAAAGGATTTTTTGTAAAAATCGTGGTAGGCGGCCCTGAATTGTGCAGGGATGACCGCCGTAAACAGTATATTTTTGCAAACGGCAGGAGAATCTATGATTTTTCACTGGTGCAAGCCCTTGAATATGGCTCCCAGGGTTGTTTTCCAAACGGTTTACACCCCGTGGGTGCGATTTTTATAGAAGTTGACCCCGCCAGGGCGGATTTTAACATACATCCGGCGAAACGCGAGGCGCGTTTCGCCGATTCCGCCGCGATACACCATGAAATTACCACAGCCCTGCGTTCTTTTTTCCGGCGCTTAATCCTAAACCGTGAACAGTTTGTGTTACCGCAAAGACCTTTTGAGTTTGAAGACAGTCTTGCAGGCGGCGAAGCGCGGAGGACGGGCGCCGCCTTTGCCGGAGAGACGGCTCAAGGCGCGGCGGCATTCGACCGCATACTAAGCGGCGAGTACGGTTTTGCCCCGTTACCGGGCCGCGCCGGCGCGGAAAATCCCGTGTACGGCGGCGAAGAACGGAAAGTAAAATTGCGCTATGCCGGCCGTATTTTTGATTTTTTTATCCTTGTCGAAGACGGGGAGCGGCTTTATATCATAGACCAGCACGCCGCCCATGAACGCATACTGTATGACCGTTTCCTTTCCGGGCCCATTGCCAGACAGGAACTCCTTGTGCCTATAACCTTTCTCACTGAAAGCAGGGATGACGATGAATTCCTTGAATCGCGGAAAGCCGACCTTGCGAGGCTCGGCATAGTCATAGAAGGCGGACATGGCTCATGGCGTATCGAAGCGCTGCCCGTACTCTGGCGTTTGAGCGACGGAGAAACCGTCAACGAGATACTCGGCCTCCGCGCCGCGGGTGAAAATATAGCGGAAAGGTGGGCGGCTACCCTCGCCTGCCACAGCGCGGTTCGGGACGGCGATTATCTGGACAGTGAAACCGCGCTCGACCTCGCGGAACGCGCCCTTGCCCTCCCCATCCAGCGTTGCCCGCACGGACGACCTATACTGACAGAAATCAGACAATGTGATATTTTACGCGCCGTCAAAAGGATTTCCTGACGGCGGAAGATTTCGGGCAAGCCGGAGTTGAACCGGCGACCTCTTGGTCCCGAACCAAGCGCGCTACCAACTGCGCTGCTGCCCGTAGTTGACTATTTTTTTACCGTATTACAAATATACAAAAACGTCAACCGTTCTATCAAGGCAATGTCAAGGCAATGTCCTAAAAAACTACGCGAGTAGGGA
>JAIRMY010000013.1 GCA_031258335.1 Spirochaetaceae bacterium
CTGTCATTTCCACGGATTGTTTATCTTTGCGGGAGGCGAGGAGGGCGGCCTCGTTTACTAGATTGGAAATATCCGCCCCGCTCATGCCGGGGGTAGCCCGCGCTATCCGCGACAGATCAACTGTTTTGGCAAGCGATACCTTGGCGGAATGTATCTTTAATATGGCTTCGCGCTCGTTCAAATCGGGCATGGCAACGACTACCTGCCTGTCAAAGCGTCCGGGACGGAGCAGTGCTGGGTCGAGCACGTCGGGGCGGTTTGTCGCGGCAAGAATGATGATTCCCTCCTTTGAGTCGAATCCGTCCATCTCGACAAGCATCTGATTCAAGGTCTGCTCCCTTTCGTCATGGCCGCCGCCGTAACCCGCGCCGCGTGTACGCCCTACAGCGTCAAGCTCATCTATGAAGATGATGCAGGGGCTGTTCCGCCGTCCTTGCTCGAACAGGTCGCGGACACGGCTCGCTCCGACACCGACAAACATTTCCACAAAGTCGCTGCCGGACATATGAAAGTACGCGACTCCGGCTTCTCCGGCTACCGCCCTGGCCATCAGGGTCTTGCCTGTACCGGGCAGCCCGACGAGTAAGACGCCTTTTGGGATTTTCGCCCCCATTTTGGTGAATTTTTCAGGCGCTTTGAGGAACGCCACTATCTCTTCGAGTTCCATCTTGGCATCAGCTTGACCGGCGACATCGTCAAACGTAACTTTTTTACTGTTGTCAATGTAGCGTTTTGCCTTGCTTTTGCCGAATTGAAGCCCTCTGCCGCCCAGCCCGCCCTGCATATTCCTCATCATAATCCAGATGAACAGGAATCCTACGATCCATGGAAGAAGTTCAATCAGGATACGGCCAAAAGTTGAACGCCCCGTACCACCCGTTACACGTATGCCTTTTGACGCAAGCGCGGGCAAGAGTCCGGGGTCGTGATAGGGAATCATGGTTTTGTAGTAATCAACGGCGCCGTTGTTTCCGGGGCGGCTCCATTCTATCGTGTTGTTATCGTATATAGTTACCGCCGTAAGATTATCGCGGGCGATGGCGTCCATAAAATCAGTGTAGGCGGCATCTTTTACCTGCGTGGAATTCTGACGAAGGTAAATGAGTCCAACCGCCGTTATGATAATCAAAACCAATAGAAAACCAAAACGCGGTTTTCCCGCTTTTGGCAAAGGGGGCGGTTCATTGTCGTGTCTGTCGTTTTTTTCCGGCATATTTCTCCCAGAGATTCTGTAATTACTATAAGTGTATACAGGAATACCATTTTTGAAAAGTATGCCTTTATATGCATGCCGCCGCTGTGGGTTGCGCCTGTGCAACCCACACACGGGTACCAACGAGCGGCTGGCCGGGGAAAAAACTTAAGTGAAGTTTGATAAAACCGATAAATAAGTATAGGTTGCGGTGGTTCTAATGAGGGACTGTAAGCGCCGTAAAATAAATAGTGGAGGGGAAAATGATAATAAATCACAATCTTAGCGCCATGTTTTCGAATCGCTCGTTGAAAGTTACGCAGGGATATTTGGATAAGAATTCCGAAAAGTTATCCAGCGGACTCAGAATAAACCGCGCCGGCGATGATGCTTCGGGGCTTGCCGTATCTGAAAAGCTGCGAAGCCAGATTCGCGGTTTGAATCAGGCTTCTGCCAATGCGTTGAACGGCATATCGTTCATACAGACAACGGAAGGTTATCTACAGGAGTCGCAGGACATCATACAGCGGTTGCGTGAGTTGGCGGTGCAAGCGGCTAACGGCGTCTATACCGCTGAGGACAGGATGCAGATTCAGGTGGAAGTTTCTTCACTGATAGACGAAGTAGACCGTATAGCGAGTCACGCGCAGTTTAACGGGTTAAATATGCTCACCGGGCGTTTTGCGCGCGAGGTGGGAGGGAATACAGTAACGGCTTCGATGTGGTTCCACATAGGCGCGAATATGGATCAGCGCGAGCGTATTCACGTAGGCACGATGACGACGAAGTCGCTGGGGCTGCGGGATATGGGTACCAACATCATCATGTCGCTGGAGAGTCCGGATGACGCAAACCGCGCTCTGGGTACGCTGGATGAGGCGCTGAAGATCATCAGCAAGCAGAGGGCGGACCTCGGAGCGTATCAGAACCGCATGGAACACGCGATACGCGGCATAGACGTGGGCGCGGAAAATCTGCAAGCTGCCGAATCGCGCATACGCGATACGGATATGGCGAACGAGATGGTTGACTACACCAAGAATCAGATACTTAGCCAGAGTGGTACCGCCATGCTTGCCCAGTCGAATCAGAGGGCACAGACTGTATTACAGTTATTGCAGTAGGCGCACGGTAAATGATAACAATAAGGACGCAGGGCGCCGGGGGAATCACGGAAGCCTCAGAGCCGCGCGATGGATGCTGGATTGACGCTCGTGATGTGGACCGTGATGATTTGCGGCGTCTTGAGCGTGAATTCGGCATCGCCGGCGAATTGCTCACCGACATAATGGATGTGGATGAGCAGGCGCGCATTGAACAGGAAGATGATTATACCGCCGTTATAGTGCGCCTGCCTGTCTGGGATAACAGTAATGAAATAGTCTGTTTTACCGTACCGGTGGGTATAATTCTGTTTTCCGATAAGATAGTTACGGTCTGCCAGCGTTCCAGCGACGCTCTGGACGATATTGCTTCCAACCGGGTAAAAGATCTTACTCTGCGCAGCCAGAGCGCGTTTGTCCTTAACATACTGAGCCGCGCCGCGTATACTTTTTTGCGAGCGTTAAAAGAACTCAACCGCCATTCAAATGAAATCGAAAAAGCCCTGCAAAAATCCGTGCGCAACAACGAATTGGCGCAGCTTTTGACGCTTCAAAAATCGCTCGTTTATTTTAACACCGGCATAAAGTCAAACGGGCTTTTACTGGAAAAGATACAAAAAACGCCGTTTCTGCGCCTAAAAGAAGAAGAGCAGGAGTTACTGGAAGACGTTATCACGGAAAATGTTCAGGCTATGGAAATGGTAAATATTTATTCGTCCATTCTGACGGGAACGATGGATGCCTTTGCCAGCGTTATTTCCAATAATCTTAGCATCGTAATGAAGCGCCTGACCATTGTGTCCATCGTGCTGATGATACCGACTCTTGTTTACAGTTTTTTTGGAATGAACGTACTCCTTCCGTTTCAGGATGAATTTCACGCCGTCACTGGCATTCTTGTATTCAGCCTTGCGGCGTCTCTCGTGGGCGTAATACTCCTTAACATCAGGACTCCATTCAAAAAAAAGGTATAACCTTTCTCAGTTAAAACATTCGTAAAAATATACGCCAAATGAAGGTTAGGCGCTGTATGGAGCGAGGGGGAGCCGCGTAGAAAAAAGCTTCGAATAGCAGGGCGGTCTTAATTTGTACCGTATGCGCTCCCCCTCATAAACAGTGAACAGTGATTTTAACTCAAAGCAAAATTCACTATTCACTGCTCACTCTTCACTGGAGATGGCGGGAGTCGAACCCGCGTCCTAGTACGTGAAGCGCCGGCTTCTACAGGTTTAGCCACGTATCTGATTGTCGGGGCGCTCTTGGCTTCGCGGCGGGCGGAGCGTCCGTATTCCGGGGAAATCTCGCCGCATAAGGCCCGGAAGCCTTATTTAGCCAGCCCTGATTGCGACGCGGCATCCGTCCCTCAAGGCGGCGGGACGGCGCCACGCGATTACGCCGCTAAGGCGTAGCCGTAATTGTCGTTATCGGCAATTAAATTTTTTGGTCTGTTTAAGGAGTCGGCCGCCTCCACCTGCAACCCGCGCCCCAAACCGCACCAGTCGAAACCGGTACACCCCCTGAACGCTTGTTTTACGGAGTGTAGCATGGGGTGGAAGGGGATGTCAAGGGGGGATGCGCACGTTGCGCGAATGGATAATGGCGGGGGAGCTTAGGGGTGTCCATGTTATCCGCCAATTGTCCGGCGTCCGGTTCCGGTGGTTCACTGTTCACTGTCCATTTTCAATTTCCCGCAGGGATGGAGGATGGTAGACAGAGTAACCCCCTTTATTATTTTCATTTATAATAACATTTTTTTCAGTTCACAATTTTCTTCATTAGCTGCTCAAAGAATTGGCGAAAAATATGGACATTAATATAATATTCACCACGCACGCCCTCCTTATCGCGAATGAGCCTCCCCGCCGCAAGCAGCGGGGTATCACTCGTAGAGCGGCGGGGAGGCTCGTTCTGTAAGACAAGCCGCATAGCGGGCTTGCCGCTGTTAGGTGCGCCGGTGGCGCGCCTAATCACGCGGAAAATGCAGTGTTTACTACCAATTTTTGTAAGTGCTACTGATTCTAACCGCCGCAAGCGGCGGGGTATTAAACCCCAAGTCAGAATAAAACGTTACTTTTCCTCCCTGATAAAAAATAGTTTTTGGCAAAACTCCGGATATTCTCACAGAAGACAGTCTGCTCCAATAGGTGGGCTACGCCCCCACGCTCCACTCCACCCACATTTTGGCAGGGCTGCCAAAACGAGGTAAACAGTCGGACCTTAGGCGCAATTTGGTTGTAACATAATTGACATAATATTAAAAACCAGTAAAATGATTAATTGAAATGTCAAAGAAAATAAAAGTTATGCCGGAATATAGCATATATGATCTCGAACAATTACATTTACGAAAATGTGAATATTGCAAGGGTAAAGATGGAAAAAATAAAGATGTTTATGAAACATTAGAATATGCAGTGGATACAATAAAGCATTTAGAAAAAGAACGTGATATATATTTAACCCTTTATCCATGTCCTCATGGAAATGGTTATCATCTTACAAAAAATAATGCTGATTCAGAAATCAAAGAAAGAAAAGACAGATTATTACAAGATAATGACATACCATTAAGATCGTCAAACCAAAGTAATATTTCATGGGAATATGAAAAACAAGATGAAAAAGACAATATAATTAAAGTAGAAAAAAGATTTACTAAAAAAGAAGATCCAATTAAAAGAATATTACCAAATGAAAATACCGAATTAGATATATTAGAAGGAAAAGTAATTGAAATTATAGATAAAATTGATATTGGAAAACACTTTAATGTAAATATAGAAAATCCAATTACCGCAAATCTTTTAAAAGACTTATTAAATGATACAATGAGTCAAATTACAATATATACAAAAACGGAGAATGTAAATATACAAAATAGTTATACAATATTTATTGAAAGAGGAATATTGAAACAAAATAAAATAATTAAAGGAATGATAATTAGAGTAAATTTAAAATATAAAATAATCAACAAAATAAAGATATGGTATTCAAATAAAATAATAAAATAAATGAAACAACTAATAATTTCATGCTGTCATCCGTTCATTGCGGGACGGGCGTTTGCCCGTTGGTCGCGCAGGGCTTCGTCAAGGCAGGTGTTGTAATTGGTGGA
>JAIRMY010000064.1 GCA_031258335.1 Spirochaetaceae bacterium
TACCTGCGCCGCGCCGCTGCGCCTGTTCTTGTCCTGGCATATTATCATCGCGCTTTTTATTTCTTCAAACGCGCTTGACGGATCATGCATTCCCATTTTGTAAAAAGCGTTTATCGTTAAAACCTGCGCCCTGTAATTTGGTATTTCAGTTTCAGTAATACGCAGTTCCAAAAATGTTTTTTTGATTTCAGCTTCATCACCGTACATCAGCGCCCGCAGCGTCTTGTATATATACAGCAGCGTCCCGGAATTCTCCACGCCGCATATATCATCAAAACGCTTTTCCGCAATCGCCCTGTCTATATCGCGGTATGTCCCGTTTATCACATCCTGCCGTACGGCTTCCAGCGCAAGTACGGGCGGTATTTCTCCGTCCAGCCCGTAAATCGTTTCAAGCAAGCCGAAACACGGCTTTATACGGCCTTTTGCCGACCATGAAATCAAAAGGCGCGCCGCCATGCCGCGTATATGAAGCGCCCTTTCCCCAAGCAGTTTTTCCGCAGTCTGGATAAAGCCGTAAATTTCGCTTTCCGGGTCCTGTTTTGAACGGATAACGCCGCAGTCTGCCAGCATTTCCAGCGAACGGTCTATTGACGCGGGATTCTTTCCTTCTTCCAAGAACAAATCCGGAAATATATACGCCGGGAAATAAGACCCCAGAATATTGCAGGCATAAGCTGTTTCCAAAAGGCTTAAATTCAAAACCCCTTCAGGAAAAACGGCATTGTCCTCCGATTCAGAACAGTTAATTACCGATGAAAAAAAATCCCCCCATTCCTCCGGCAACTCCTGTACATCGCTTGTCGCGTATACGGCAATACCGGCTTTTTTATAAAACGACTGATGATCCAATATCAGCCGGCGCATATCGGAGTTGGCGTTTTGTACGTTTTCCAAAATAATAACGCCAAAGGTTTCTTCACCGGAAATGGCGGCGCGGTACGCTTCCAGCAGCAGCGTCCAAAACCGCTCCGCTTTTTTAAGTGTATATAGAGAGTATTCACGGCGCAGGCGTTCAGAGAACAGCGCATCGTATAAATCGCAGGTTTTTTTTGAAATTTCAATATTTTTGACCTTAATGAATTCCCGCAGTTCCGGACTCAGCGCATCGGAAAAACAATTCAACGCCTCTCCACATGAGCCGAAGCGTACCGTAAGGGGCGTGATTTTTTCATTATGAACGCCGCAGAACCAATGCGGATACCCGCGCGTACCCGCAAAATTCCCGCCCGTAAAAAGGGTGTTTTCGCGGGTGTCTTTTTTACAAAAAGCGCCGTGTATTATTTTGTACTGTGCCTGCGCGTCTTTTATTTTTACCAGTGTTTTCATGCTTTGCAGTTCCGCAAGGTTTTCCGCATACCACCCCCCCCCCCCCCGTACACGGATTTCCGAATTCAAAAAAACTGTCAAGGTTTTTTTTTACAAACTGTGTACACCATATACCGCTTGTTATTTTTACAAACGGAATTGTATTTAAAATATCCTCTATCCGTTCATCCAGTTCATCATCAATAATTTCACTCAAAACGCAGATATGCCCGTACAATTCATTTTTTACCGCGCCGAGTATTTTTTGCAGCGTTTCTATTATCAAAAGAATGTCAATCCAAAAACCTATGCTCTCCTCATTAAACAGCGCAGTTATGGCATGACGTTCAAGTTTTACTTTTCCGCCGTAAAGTTTTATACTATCAATTATCTTTTGTTTCAGTTTGTCGTATATTCCGGGCCTTATGCGCTTAAGCTGTGATTGGTATTTCAGAAAAAATGTCAGTTGAATCATGGACGAGCTTCCTCTTAATTATCGGTACGTTTGGCGTTACAGTTTAAGCATAGATGACGGAATACAAAAATTTTATCCGCGCCTCGGCGCTGGAAGCCGGCTTCAGCCGGGCGAGAATACTTTCTCCGTTTGAGCCGACTGCAAAATCGCTACTGCTCTGCGCTCTGCCTTACGGCAACCGGCACGACGATGTCCCGCCTCAGGACGAAACAGGCTACGGAGTCATAGCTCCGTTTGCGCGTTTCAACTACTACCGCGAGGCGGTTAAGCGCCTAAAAAACCTGTCGCACCTTGTACGCTCATGTTATGGCGGGGAAAAATGTGATTACCGTATCTTTTGCAACTCCCGGCTGCCGGAAAAATCCCTCGCCGCCGCCTCAGGACTCGGAGCTCCGGGGAGAAACGGCCTCATCATCAGCCCGGAGGCGGGGTCGCTCTTTGTAATAGCCGCGATGATCCTGCCGGTTCCGCTCGAAACAGACCCGCCCCTAGGCGGGACTACGGAAGACTTTCCGCTGTGCGCCCGTTGCGGAACAACGCCGCCCTGCGCCGCCGCCTGCCCCACAGGAGCGGCGCTTGGAAATGGACTCATAAACAGGGCAAAATGTATACAATGGTACGCCTCAGGACACAGCACGGCAAGCGGTATACCCCGCACTGTGCTCGCCGCTTGGGGTAACAGGCTGTACGGCTGCTCGGATTGTCAGGATGCCTGCGTCCACAACGCCCGCCCGATTCAAGGCGTTGAAACAGGCGAAGGGCGCATCCCCGCCTTCATCAATGCGCGGCGTTTGCTGTCCCTAGACAACGCTGAAATCAAAGATATGTTCAGGGGTACGGCTATGGGGCTTTCATGGCTAGGCCCCGCGGCTATACGGCGGAACGCCGAAGCCGTCATAAAAAACGCCGCTTCAGCGGTTCTTTCCGCTAAAAATACCCAGCACACGGGATAAAAGCCCCTTCTTGGGCGACTCTACCTTTTCATTCCCGGCATTGACCGCCGCCTTTTGCGGTTTGCCGGCAGTATCCGGCTTTCCCCGCCTGCGCAGGGCATCCTCCCGCCGACCGGGGCGGGGCTTTGCTTCGCCTGCGCCCGGCGCGGTTGCTGTACGCGCCCCATCCGGTTTCCCGCGCTTGCGCCGTTTGTCTCCGCCGCCCGATCCTGAAACAACGCCTTCTTCGGCGCCTTTTCCCGCGTACTTTCCTTTGTAGTACGCCATGCGCTCTTCAAACGTCAATCCAAGCACGGCGGAATCAACGCTGTTTCTCGCGCCGTCTCTTGACGTGGTCTCCCGCCCCTTGACGGGGGCGTCCCGCCCCTCGCGCCGCGGCTGCCGTCCGCTCTGTTTACGTCCCGGCTGTACGGTTTCCTGCCGCTGACGGCGCCTGTCATCGCGCCGCGGCTGCCTCCCGCCCGCATCTTCGCCGTACACTTCCTCCGAAGCCACCAGGGACGGTATCTTGTTCCCAAGGTATCTTTCTATGCCGGTAAGCTCGTACACATCCTGCTCGCTGGCAAAACTCACCGCCTTCCCCGTCTTGCCCGCCCGCGCCGTCCTCCCTATGCGGTGGACATAGTTCTCAGTCTCGGAGGGGAGGTCGTAGTTTACCACAAGCGCAAGCCCCTCTATGTCAAGCCCCCGCGCCGCGACATCCGTCGCCACAAGGTAACGGAGCTTCCCCGCCTTCAGATTCTCTATGATGGCAAGCCGCTTTTGCTGGGGCAAATCCCCGGAAATAAACTCACAGCGTACCCCGTTTTCATGCAGCCGCCTCGCTACCACCTCTGTATAACGCTTTGTGTTACAAAAGATGATGGCGCTCTCAGGGTTTTCCCGCCTGAGTATGCCGAGCAACAGCCTCATCTTGTTTGCCGAAGGAACATGGTATAAAAGCTGTTCTACCTCGTTCACCGTGATGTGTTCCGGTTCTTTTTCTATTTCCAGCGGTTCTTTCGTGTATTCGTAGGCAAGATTCTTGACGTAGGCGTTCAGAGTCGCGCTAAAAAG
>JAIRMY010000088.1 GCA_031258335.1 Spirochaetaceae bacterium
GTTCGTTTTGGAAGAAACTCCCGGCTGAAACGGTAATATCCGTCTTTGCCGCGCCCGATTTTTTCGTGATGATGTTGATTACCCCCGCCTGTGCGTTGTCGCCGTACTGGACGCTCGCCCCGCCGTCAAGCACCTCTATACGCTCAACCTCGGAAAGGTTAATCGAGTCCCAGTTCACCGCGCTTCTTGCCTCAATGGGACTGAGTCTCATGCCGTCAATGATAACCAGCACTTTTCCACGGGCGGAGTTGGTTGAAATACCCCGCATAGTAACGATGGGGCTGCCGCTCGACGTGTCCCTGCCCAACCTGACACCGGGGACATTTTGCAACACGTCGGTTATTGTTGTCGCCCCCGAAGCTGCAATGTCCTCGGCGGTAATCACGGTAACCTGCCCGGCGACTTTGTTTGCCGCCTCCGGGGTTCTCCCGGCGGTAACGACGAAGTCAAGCGACGCATTCGTCTCGTTGTCCGTTTCCGGAGTTTCCTGGGCAAACACCGCATGGAGAACGCCTCCGGCTAAAAGAACTAAAATGAGCGTTTTCATATTCATAAAAAATCCTCCATAAGCATACCTGTGAGGGTATTGAAAAAATATTTAAGTTATAATAAACTAACAAGGTAAACCGGAATGAGCAAGGGGTTTTATGAAAATTTGGCGGATTTATAAAATTTTTTGGCGGTTCGTGATATTTACCAGGAGGCTAAGGAGCTTATGATGGATTCACTCATTGAAATGCTTTTTTTACACCGTCTAGCAAAAGAAAATTTATTGGAAAAGACAAAAATTGACGGGAACGGCCGTGTAGAATTGTTACCCATGCGATCCTATGCGGATGGGAATTATCTGTTAAAACCGGCAGGTAAAAGCCTTGTAGTAAGTGCGGCAAACCTCAGCTTCCGGCAGCCGTATGAATATACTGTAAAAGATCAACCTGAGTATTTTTGCATAGGTCTTAGTCCCAGAGTTACAGGTATAGGGGGAGCGCATATTGATAAGGACAAGATGTACCACCAGCACATCTCAACCGGATTTTTACATTCCGGAGTTGGCGTCTTGTTCCTGCCGGAATTCTTTGATAATTTTTTAAATTCCCGTTACGGTATTTCGCCGGACGAAATAACACAAGCCATTGAAGCCTTGGGTAAGTTCCCGCTTCTCCCCGACGCCGCGGTGATACTGAAACAGATAGGCGCAGCTTCATTTACCGAGGATGTCAGGAACATCTGGATTGAGGCAAAGGCGCTCGAACTGATTTCCGTCATCTTGGATTGGCACAGGCGGCTTGCGGCGGTCCCCCCGCTCAGGGAAGACGATAGTGCGGGAATCGCCTGCGCGGTACGCTATGCCGAGGAGCATTGTTCTGCGCCGCTTACCCTTGATCTGTTGGCAAAACAGGCCGCCATGAGTGTAAGCAAATTTACCACCGCCTTCAAAACGCACACCGGTCTTTCCGCCGCCTCTTACATACGCCGCCTCCGCATGGAAAAAGCGATGAATCTCTTAAAATATACCGCCGCCCCTTTGAGCGATATTGCCGGGATGTCAGGCTACAAGCATCAGTCACGCTTTTCCACCCTGTTTAGGGAGCAGTTTGGCGTTATGCCGAGTGAGTTTCGGAAAAGAATTACGCGGGTTACACAAAAAAACGAGCAGGGTGGTACATGACCCACCCGCCCTGTTTGAATAATACAAGCATAGGTACGGTCTTTATTATTTCCCCCACCGGTTTCTCCATTCGCGCAGCGCGCGCCGGTGCGTCATCAAAGCGCGACCACGGCGCCTTCGCGCAGGTAGAAAAGAAAGCCCCTTGCTTTTTTACAAAAAAGGTCTTCGGCAGCGCGGACGTATACGGCAAGCTGTTCACGGTATTTTTCAGGATTTATCACCCTGTCGGTCTTGTAGTCAACGACGTACATTTCATTTTCAAATTCAAACAGCAAATCCATCACGCCTGAAACATAAATTTTTTTCCCGTCTTCTTCACGCAGGCAGAGGATAGGGTACTCGGTTTTTCGAAAGTCCGCCTGCAAACTTTTTTTGCCTATATCGCTGGCAAAGAACATATCAGCGAGTTGTTCGGCAAAATCTTTTGTGTTTTGCTCCGCGCCCTCATAGCGTTTTTCGATTACGCTGTGTACCAGGACGCCAAATGCCGCCGGAGTAAGAGCGAGATCATCAAAAAACTTCCCGCCGGTTTCAGCGATTCGAGGGGGAAACGCCGATGCATTCTTTTCAAGACCACCCTCATGTAAACGGCTTGCCTGTCTCGTAACAATAAAAATTTCCGGCGCTTCAACTTGAGCGGCAAGCGCGTACTTTTCCGCGGCGTTTTCGGTTTTTTCCCGCATAGATTTTTTTTTCAGGGCGGCGGCGTTGTATACGGCGGCGGTGGCGCGAACTTCGGCGCGTGTTACCGGCTCTATCTCTTGCTGTGAAAAGAACGCCGCCGTCCCGTCATTGTTCAGGGCAGGTTCCAAGAGGTCAAGAAAACTCTTTACCCCGGTATCTTTTGAATTTTTGATCC
>JAIRMY010000157.1 GCA_031258335.1 Spirochaetaceae bacterium
CCGACTGGACACGGTAGTCAAAACCTCCGGTAATGTGGTAGACTTATTATTTCCGCGCTCTCATAATCAAAAAGCGACAACTGCGTATTGGCAATAGGCGACCCAATATAACAACTCGCAATCAGTTTTTTCAATCCTAGATGATTGAAATTCAACGCAAAATATTTGAAAAAAGCACTTTCATAAGGGTCATCGCAGTTGCAAAAAATAGTTTTTCCCCTAAAATGCCCATTGTAATGAGAACACTCCTTTCCCCCCTATTCTACACATCCTCAAAACGTATCCCTTCGCCAGCCGGAATAACCCGCCGCGCCCGGCGTCCCGTGATTTTTTCCAGCATACACGGCGGCATTCCAGGGCGCAGTACCTTTTCCGTGCGGAGTACGGCGCAGTTTTCGCCGCTAAGAATTTCCCCCTCCCGTATTTCCCGTAAGGCGTGTATAGAACGGTTCGTGCGCCCGTAGTTTTGCGCTTCAGAGCGGGCAAGGCGCTTCACGCCGTCTCCGAGTATCAAACCTACCTTTTCGCCGGAATATTCGTCCTCCGCTTCCCGTACCACAGCCTCCGCGCTCATGCCCCCGGCTCGGCGTACAGCGGCGCTCATCCTCGCAAAATCCAGTGCGGGCAATGCTATAGGGTCGTCAAGACCCCGGTCTTTGCGGGAAAGGCAAAAGTGTTTTTCGATGGCGCTCGCTCCGCAGGCAACGGCAAGAAGCGGCACAAGGCAGGCGTCAAGACTGTGGTCGCTCACCCCCACGCTCACTCCGAAAATACGGGTGAGGTTTTTTATCAGATTCAGGTTGTAGTCCGTTTCCGGGGCGGGGTAGGAGGTAACGCAGTGCAAGAGACATACCTTAGCCCTGTCGAACAACGCGAGTGCCTCCTCTATGCAGGCGAGCGAGGATACCCCCGATGAAAGCAATACCGGCAGCCCCCACGCGCCCACAGCCCGCAACAACTGGACATAGTTCAACTCAGGCGAGGCGATTTTTACCGCCGCAGGGGAAAGGCTTTCGAGGGCGGCTGCACTCCGCGGCCCGAACGGGCTTGCCAAAAACAAAAGCCCCCTCGATTCGGCGTACTCCTTAAGTCCGGCGTAAAATTCAGGCGGCCTCTCCAGCCTTTTGAACACATCGTAGAGCGGTGTATCGCCGCCGGGCAGCGGTACAAGTCCGGTCAGCGGGTGTATTATCTCATCGGCGTACACGATCTGCGTCTTAAAACAGTCCGCCCCCGCCTCCGCCGCCGCGTCTATCATCTCCCGCGCCTTCACCGCGTCGCCAGAATACGATGTCCCCGCCTCGGCTATTATCAGAACATTTTTACTGGCGTAACTCTTCCCGCCTACCCTAAAATCCATTCCGCCCAACCCCTCGCATCAGCGTACCGCACAGCGGCAAGCCGCTCCCCCGGCAGACTCGCAAAGCCCCCCGCCACTGCTCACTGCTCACTGCTCACTGACAAGCGCCGGACTCTATCTGTCTACAGGCATTTTCAAGGCCGTTTTCGCCGCGAATCTTTTCACCAAGCGCCGCGGCATTCCACGCGTAATTTCCGTTGTTTACCAAATCAAGCACTTTGTTTTCAAAACCCGCGCCGCTTTTCTTCATGTCTATCTTGCCGGGGCCCGCGCCGAGTTCCCTCACGCGCTCGGCCCAGTACCACTGGTCAAGGAACAAGGGCTGTATCATCTGGGGTTTGCCGGAACGCGCCGCGCTGTGCGTCGTGCCTACCCCGCCATGATGAATTATGGCGGTGCAACGCGGAAAAATCAACTTGTGCGGAATTACCGAATCAACAAAAAACAGATCTTCATGGCGCGGAAGCGTGAATCCCAGTCCGCTCCAGCCTGAGCCTATCACCAGTTTATAACCGTGTTTCCGGCATACGTTAAATAGTTTTTTTGCAAAATGTTCATGATTGTTACTCTTACAGCTTCCTAGTGTAAAAAATATCACCTTTCTATCGTCTTTTTCGATAAAATTGATGAAATTCTGGTAAATATTCTCGTTGTACGGCATATCATCGTCAAAAATATAGCCGCCTATAGCCCATTTGTACGGCCATTCCGGGTCAACAGAACCTAAAGAGGGACTGTACATTAGGTAATTGAACGATTTTTCCGGCGCGTGCTTAGCCTGGTCGCGTATGGGAGGCATACCAAGCGCGGCGCGGTGAGTGTTAAGCAATTTTTTTGTCATCATGTTAAGGCTGCTATTCAGAATCGCCCAGAGCAGCGCCGGCCTAAACACGGGATGCGGTACGGGCCAGGGAAAAACAGGCGGCGGTATCACGCGGCTCGGTATGAACGGGCCGTAAGCGGTGCGCAGGTACGGCTTTTTAAGGTATTCCGCTATGCTGGGCGCGGCAAATTCCGTGTTCGAGGCTACGAGTATATCGTGTTCCCGCAACTGCGGTATCAATTCCATGAACTGATTGTCTATCACACGCCGCGTCCATTCCAACAGATCCTTTGTGCAAAGTTCGTATTCCATCATGCCGCTTATGTCATCCTGACCCTGAACCGTGTATTTGAGACCAGATGCCTTTGCTTGATTCTCGAATACCTTTGGAAGGTTAAGCGTAACGGCGTGGGAACGGGCTTTAAGTTCTTTCGCAAGCCTCATGTAAGGGTAAACATCCCCCTGCGAACCCCGTGTAACAAGGAGTATTCTCATAAAATTTCAAGTTCCTTCAATTTAGCGCGGTCTAAATTGTATTTCTCTTCAAGGGCGTAAAGGATATCCTCGTTTACCTCTATGGTGCGGTTTAATTTTTTTGTTTCTTTGTTGGCGGCAATAAGTTTTAACAGCATTTTCAGCGGGTTGAACACGATGGATGACATAATCCAGCAGCCGTGCGTACACCAGCAGTTTGCCTTGTACCCGTGTCCTATCGCAGCGATTTCTCTTTTCATCGCGTCGCTTTGCATGATTTTCTGGATGTTGTAATCGTAGTCTTTTACATTGCCTATGGGAGCGCGGAGTTCGCAGGCTCGGAAGCGTCCGTCATAGTCAAGTACAAGCGTAGTATCGCCAGCCGTACAGTCCATGTTCCAACACGTAGGCTTATCAATGTTTTCCGCGCGTATGTTGTACATAGTACGCATGAGCCCCACGTAAAAGAATTCGGTAAGCCTCCTCCCCGCGGCGTTCATCCCCTCGCCTATGCGTTTCGCGTACAAGAGGTAGTAGGGGGCAAGCGCATCCTGAATCGCGCGCAGCGACTCTTCCGTAACAACCTTTACGCCGTCCTCCCGTGTCATCCCACGCGCCGCCTCTATTGTATGGGTGGAAACGTTGAAACGCCCGTACACCCATTTGACAAAATCCAGTATTTCCGCCGCGTTATACTTTGTGATTACTGTGGCGATGTTTTTAATTACTTTACCGTCATCCCTAAAGTTATCGTCAATTTTTTTCAGGGTTTCGGCGGCCTTGTAAAAACTTGCCACGCCGCGCTGCCTGTCGTGTGTTTTACCAAATCCGTCAAAGGATATGCTTATGGAAATGTTGCAGCTAGGACAGTTTTTTCGCAGACGCCGGAGCCATGCTATAAGTAAATCCGTTTTGATGCCGTTAGACGGAAAGTTTATATCCTTGATGTCGTTGTTTCTGTAAAACATTTCGATAATTTCCGGCAGGTCTTCGCGGAGCGTAGGCTCACCGCCCGACAGCCAAAGCCTGTTGAATTTACCGGCGGATGATGAGAGTTTTTTTATCTCGTCAAATGACAGATCTGCCGCCTTTTTTTCCATGTCATTCGCGTAAAAACACATCGCGCATTTCGCGTTGCATTTGCCGGTGGTAAACAGAAATACAGATTCTAACTTTCGTTTGCCACGCGGGGAGTCAAACGAACTCCCCGATCTTCTTTCTTTCATATAAGATACTCCTGTAAATAATAATAACGCATATCATAACTTTGGGGTAGGGGGGGGGGGGGGGTGAATAGTGAATATGGCGAGTCCTGGTGTAAAGTTGACAGCGGCTCACTGGTACATTATCACACTGGGACGGGGGTCCAGGGCGTATACTTCTTTGGGCGTCAACAGCGGGCTGTCGACAAGAACGCCGGGTATTTTAAAATCATAAAATAATTTAAATGCTTTCACAGGCATATTTTTTGCAAGCGCGTTGAATTTATATGTATCCAGTTTTTCCTGCGGCGTTCCGACTCCGTCCATGCAGTGTACAAGGCGGACACGCTCAAAATCAGCCCTGACATCGGCGCGGTTTCGTATCATCACCTCCCTGAACTGATGGATGATGAGCATACGCTCGCCTTCAATGTTGTTTTCTATCATGTAATTTTCCATGCGTTCCTGGGCGCGGTTTATCTCATCGGCGCTGACAAACCCGAATTCCTCCATTGGCTTAGTTGTACGCCATTCAGGGTCAAAGGCAAGATGGACGTTTGGATATTTTAAATACG
>JAIRMY010000158.1 GCA_031258335.1 Spirochaetaceae bacterium
GCGGGGCCTTCTTTTGACAGTTTTTTCGATGAACTGGGGCAGGATGCGCTGCCCGACTCCTGCGTCAAGATATGCGTGGATACGGCGCTCAAGCCGCTGTTTGAACGAAATACCAAGCCTGATTTGGTCGTAGCCCTTGATGCCCAGCACTGGAATGTACGTGATTTTTGCGGGACAGGCGACTGGCGAATTCCTGTTGCCATGGCTCTATCCGCGCCGCCTGCGGTGAGCGGCGTTTTGGGCGGCGATTTAGCTGACGGTATGAACGGTAAATGTAGGCTGTTTTGGACGCGATGGACGGAATTGACGGTGTTTGAAAGACTTGCTCGACTGGGACTCATGCCTCTGGAACTGCCGCCGCTTGGTTCCGTCGGTTTGAGCGCGGTGAGCCTTGCGCTCAGGCTGGGCGCGGGGACAGTTTTTACCGTCGGGATAGACCTTGCCTTTACCCTCGACAAGTACCACTGCCGGGGAAGCCCGTCTCACGGCGAACTTCTCCGGCGGCATGACCGCTTAGGCGGGCTTTACCCGCTGGCGGCGTTGAGGACGGTTTCCACGCCTGTTACCGCCGGCGCGGCCACCGGCGGCCCCGTCTGGCAGGATGACCCCGTTCTCAGGCGTTGCCGCAGCCTTTTTGCCGCCGAATTTGCCAAAGGAGGCCGTGTCTTCACCGTAGGCGGAAGCGCCTTACCCGGCATCAAAACAGTTTCCATCAACGAGGCGCTGGAAAACGTTAAAAAAAACGCTGCGCGTTATTCCGGCGCGCCCCCGAATTGGGACGCCGAATGCGGCTCCGATTGTGGCTCCAATTGTGGCTCCGATTGTGGCTCCGATTGTGGCATCAATTCCGCGAAATCCGCCCTGCTTCTTGAATTTATCAAAAACGAGGAGGCGGCGCTGGGCGAGTTGCTTGCCGTACTGAAAGGCGAGCGCAAAGTTACCGCCGCGCGCCTTGACAGCTTGCTTGATGCGGCCTCTTACCTCTGGGCGCATTTCCCCGACTGCGCCGGCGCTGGCGGGACGCGCCCTCCTTCCACAGATATAGTATTTTTGAAGCGCGTCCGCGCCGAAATCGAACCCTTCCTCAACCTTTTCCGGCCAGCCGGTTTAAAAGCCGCTACGCGGTAGCACCCGCCAGCGCCCGCCAGCGGGTTTACAGGCGCTCCGCGCTAGCATCCCAAAGCTGATTTCGGCTCTGCGTTCATCGTGAACTGGAATCTTTCTCCCGTAAGCCACCTTGCCACTGTTCACTGTTCTTAGGGGGGGGGGGGGCTAAGTTTTCGAGAACAGTTTTATAATGTCCCCGGCAAGCCTGTCCATCACGGTATCCGAATTCTCTTTTAGTTCTATCTTTTTTTCCTCTATAAGCGCGGTGATGCCGGGCAGAAGCGCCGACTTTTCATCAATTTGCCGTGCTTCGGACGGCATGAGCAGTTCATAAGCCTCCATGTTGAGAGCGCCGGCTATGCTGGACAGCGTCTTATCGCTTACCCAACTACGCCGCCTCTCTATGTCAACAACATAAGAAACTGAAATATTAGCATTTTCGGCAAGGCTGGACTGCGTAAGCCGCAACGTTTTTCGCGCGTTTTTTACGTTTTGCGCAAGTATAAACCTCAAATCATCGCTAAAACCACCCACAACAGAAAATTAGCTTATTATCACAAGTTTCTTAATTATGATGTTGGCATGAATCATTGACTCATGTTATTATCATAAGTAAATTAATTTGGATGTTTCATTGAAACAAAATACTATTTTATGGCGATATCAGCGCTGATCTGAGCCGGTATGATTTCCGACTGTGCGACAAAGTCGGACATTTACAAGAATATAGACGGCGCGGTGGGCGCCGCCGTATTTGACTAGGTGATAGCGGAAATAGAAGCGGCGCAAACCGTACCGGAGGGAAAGAAAAAAACTAAAAATCCGGTCTAACGAAGAATGCCGCGCAGGGAGGAGATTATCATGCCACAATTTATCAGATAAATTGTTCCAAGAGGCTTTTGGTGGGTAATTTTGGCAGGATGTATTTTTATTTGCCGTTTGGTGTGGTTTCTGTTTTTAGTAGGAGGTTCTTAAAAATGAAAAACAAATTGGTTCTTGGTGTTTTGTTGTTTTTTGGGTTTGTTCTGATTGGTTGTAAGTCTGATAGTCGTGGAGATAAAATTTCTCTTATAGCGGAGCTGCCTGATACCGCAGAGTATACAATAGATGGGGTTTTTGTTGATATAGGCATAGTTTATAATGAAGTGGATATGTAAGGCAAAGAGAATGAAAAAAAAGAATATAGCTCTAGTACCGATACATCTCGAGCGAGTTGGCAAATAAGGTGTGGCAATGCAGGAACACTCTATAATGAATTTGCAAAATTTCCTCTGTCGGTATTAGATGGTGAAATTTATGTCTATACAAAAGCACATTGGAAATTATTAATTTCACGGGGTGAATTAGGCATTATGATAAGTTTCAGCGATTTATCATAATTATATCTGAGTCACTAGGAGCTTTTTTAAACCTTCTCGGAACTTTGTACAGGGTCTACGATACAGAAAAGACGGCGTGGCATTTTTTGCCCGTCCCGGCAAAGCTGGAAAATATTACTTTTCGACCGTTTCACTTTGAAAGCAATGCGTAAACTGACGGCGAGACAGGCTGGACATTACACGGCGCCGCGGGCTATACTTTCTTTGTCCATGAGAGCGCTATGCGTACTATCATAAATTGCCGTAATCTCTGTTATGCATACGATGAAAAAGTTGTGCTGGAGGGGCTTAATTTTTCTGTTGAAGAAACTGACTATATCTGTGTCGCCGGCGAGAACGGCGCGGGCAAAAGCACGCTTATCAAAGGCTTACTCGGTTTGTTAAAGCCGGTTTCCGGCAGCTTAGAGATAGATAAAGACCTGAGCGGCAAGATAGGGTATCTGCCCCAGCAGGCGGCGGCGCGGAAAAATTTCCCGGCGGGTGTGGAAGAGGTAGTGCTTTCCGGTTTTATCGGCAAAAAAAGTTTTCTGCCCTTTTACTCCAAGGCGGATAAAAAAACGGCGCGCGCCAACATGGAAAAGCTCGGTATTGCGGAACTTGCCGCCCGTTGTTTCAGTGAATTGTCAGGCGGACAGCAACGGCGCGCTCTTCTTGCAAGAGCGCTCTGCGCTACGAAAGAACTGCTGATCCTCGATGAACCCGCCGCCGGGCTTGACCCGCTTGCTTCGCAGGAACTGTACTCGCTTCTTGAAACAATAAACCGCGATATGAAGGTTACTATTATAATGGTTTCGCACGATATAGCGTCGGCGGTAAAGTATGCCAATAAAATTCTGCATCTGTGGCGTAAGCAGTTATTCTTTGGAAGCACAAAAGATTATATAGGCAGCGATACAGGAAAAATGTTTTTAGGAAAACCGGGGAGATAAAAAATGATAGAATTATTGACAGAAATGTTTTCGTTTACATTTCTTGTCCGCGCCTTTTTTGTGGGGCTTCTGGTTTCGCTGTGCGCGTCATTGCTCGGAGTAAGCCTTGTTCTTAAACGTTATTCCATGATAGGCGACGGGCTTTCGCACGTGGGTTTTGGAAGCCTTGCAATAGCGACGGCGTTCAATGCCGCGCCGCTCGCCGTTTCCATACCTATGGTTGTAGCGGCGGCTTTTCTGCTCTTGCGCCTGAGCGAAAACAGCAGGATAAACGGAGACGCCGCGATAGCCATAATTTCTACCGGCGCTCTTGCCATAGGTGTCGTGATAATATCACAGACGACAGGGATGAATACTGATGTCTGCAACTATCTTTTTGGCAGCATACTAGCAATGACAAAAAGCGATGTTTACCTTTCCATAAGTCTATCAATACTCGTGCTGCTATTGTTCCTTTTGTTTTACAACATAATTTTTTCGATAACGTTTGACGAAACTTTTGTCCGCTCATGCGGCGTAAATACCGCCCTCGATAACATGATTATAGCGCTTTTGACGGCGATCACAATAGTTTTGGGAATGCGTATGATGGGTGCGCTTTTAATATCCAGCCTGATTATTTTTCCGGCGCTGACCTCTATGCGCCTGTGCAAAAGATTCAAAACGGTAACAGTATGCAGCGCCGTTGTCTCTGTTGTCTGCTACTTCACGGGGCTTGTAATTTCATATCTGTACGCCGTGCCTACGGGCGCGAGCGTTGTCATACTCAACATATTTACTTTCACGCTGTTTTGCGGTATAAATTTTTTAGGCAGAGTTGTTATAAAGAACCGTTTCCGCGTAGCGGAAACGGCGTAAGGAGCGCCGTGGTGAAAAATATTTTTGTGTTATTTGTAGTTTTGCTTACATTAAGCATTCCCGCTTGTAAACATAAAACCGTGCAGACGGAAACCGCCGGAGCATCCGATAGACTCACGGAAGCGTCCGATAAACCCACGCTTGAAATAAAAGAAAAACTGTTTATAGCCCAGACTAACGAGGTTTACCTGAATCCCGAAGACTACATGGGACGCAGGATAAAGCTCGAAGGCCTGTTCAAGACCGACACGTATACAGGAAGCGCCGAGATTTACCGTTTTGTCTTACGCTACGGGCCGGGATGCTGCGGCTACGACGGCTCGGCCGGTTTCGAGGTATGCTGGCCCGATG
>JAIRMY010000225.1 GCA_031258335.1 Spirochaetaceae bacterium
CGTCGCCGGTTTCCAACTGCTGATAGAAGCCGTCTTCTATCCCGAATTCGGTGAGCCAACCCAGCGCGGTCTCGTATTCCTCCCTGCTTACAAAACGGCGTGGCGCTTTTGCGCTATCCTCCGGCGCGGCGGGTATGGGCGTGTACTGGGTCATCAGGGAGAGCAGCGCCCTCCCGCCTGCGTTACGGGCAAACCAGCGTAAGACTTCTCTTGTCGATTCTAAAAAACCGGGAAGCAGGAGATGGCGTATGATGACTCTATGTTTACCCGCCATGTCCATCATTTTGATGATCGCTTCCCGCGCATAGCGTGGATAATTCGGCGCGTTGAAAAAAGAGGCGGCAATGTTTTCGTCAAGAGTTTTTAGATCGGGCAGGTACATATCGACCACGTCTTTGAGCATATCAAGCATTTCTACGCTTTCGTAGGCGGATGAATTCCAGAGACAGGGGATCTTGAGGCCTGAGGCGCGGGCGCGGCGCAGCCCTTCGACTATCGCGGGGACGGCGTGGGAACCGGTTACGATGTTGATATTTTCCGCCCCGCGCCGTTCCAGAGCGAGGCATATTTCCGCGAATTCCCCGGCGCTGACCGCCTGACCTAAGCCCTGATGAGAGATCTGCCGGTTTTGGCAGAAGACGCAACGCAGGTTACAACCCGTTACGAATACAGTTCCCGAACCGCCCAATCCGGTGATGGGCGGCTCCTCGCCGTGGTGTATAGTCGCCGAAGCGAGGCGAAGCGCGCCCCCGCCGCCGCAGTACGCGGCGGCGGGGGCGGCGCACCGCCGGGGGCAGAGTCCGCAGGGTGCGCCCCTCCCCATTAAAACGGCAGGGCGTACACCTCGCCGCCCGCTTCAAAAGCCGTATCCGCCGGAATGTCGAGCAAGGCGTTACAGCCTATGACAGAAAAAATCTGCCCGGAAAGATGTTCGGCGGGAAAATGCGCCTCTCCGTCCTCTACACGCGCCCTCATGAAACGCCGCATAGGTTTTGCGTTTAGCCCCTCGCTTAACCTTACACGCCGTCTCGTTACGGTAAGGCCGGAACGGGACGCTATCTTTCCCAAGACCGGCTTTACGAGAAGCTCGAAACCGGTAAGCGCGGCAAAAGGGTTACCGGAAAGGCAGAGCAACGGTTTTCCCCTGTATATCCCGCATAGAATCGCCCCTCCGGGCTTGGAATTCAAGCGCCAAAACAGCTTTTCTACGCCTAAAATGTTAAAAACCTCGTGAAAAATATCCTTTTCGCCTACACTGACCGCGCCTGTCGTGATAAATGCGTCAAATTTTTCTATCACCGTATCTATTTTGGCGGCGGTTGCGCCCGCATCATCCCCGCCCACAGGCAAAATTTCAGGGGCGAAACCCAATTCACGCAGCCGTGAACCGATGAGAATCTCGTTACTGTTGTATATCTTTCCCGCAGGAAGCGGGGAACCCGCGCTTACAAGTTCATCGCCTGTACAAAAGAGACCTATAACCGGAAGGCTTTTTACAGTAATACTCTCGAAACCCATCGCGGCAAGAACGGCAAGATGGGCAAAGCCGAGTGTCTCGTCCTTTTCGATTAAAAGCTGTCCCTTGCGTATGTCCTCGCCGGCCCGTACATAGTTTTCATAAGCCCCGACAGGGGAACTGACAAAGATTTCCGCCCCGCCGTCCCCGGTTTTTACATTTTCCTGCATGACCATAGAGTCAGAGCCGTGTGGAAACATCGCCCCCGTCATGATACGGAGCGCCGTTCCCTTCTCCAGTTCTCCTGTATACGCATCGCCGGCATAGATAGATCCCGCTAAACGGAGTCGTACAGGCGACGCCTCGGTTGCGCCCGCCACATCCGCGCTGCGTACCGCATAACCGTCAAACGGTGAACGGTCAAAAGGTGGATTGTCAATAGGGGCGCTGATTCTTTCGGCGCACACCCTACCCAAGGCCCCGGCCACAGGGACAGTTTCGCATAGTTCTTTTGGACGCGCCTTGGCCAAAACAATTTTTAGCGCGTCTTCCGGTGAAATTCTTATCATGGTTTCCATAATACTCACTCCTCTAAAACGGACGTAGTACGGCATTATACCACACTGGCGCGATAAAAAAACAGGCAGGTTTAAAATGAAAACAACCCTACCATGCAAAATAACATATTCAAGTGAAGACAAGTGCGGTATGTTACGTCTCCGGAATTCTATTCCGGTATTTAAACTTATGGCGACAGCCTGTTGAACCACCATGTGTTGAACCAATATGTTGACAAAATAAACCGGACAAACGAAAATGAAACAGACTAAAGAGTAATGAACAGGCGAAAAACACGGTATTGTTTTATGCGGCGTATACTTGCCGTTTTGGGCGTAGGTTTTTCGCTTGCCGCCTGCGCCGGCTCAAGCGGCGTAAGGCGAGGCGTTTCGGCGCGGCATGAATTTCTCGATTTACCCGCGGGCGCTTTGGCGTATATTTGGGTGGATACGGTTCCGTCAAGGGATTTGTTGAATGACATTCTGAGCCAAAACAAGCTTAATACAAAAACCGTCAAAACTTTTTTGGATAAAACAAGTACCGTGGGTCTAGCGGTTTACCCGCCGGGGAGCAGCGGAAATGGGGGCGGTGAACGTCGCTTCCTGTTGATTGCCCGCGGCGGCAATTACCCCGTATTTCTTTCGTCAGTCTCTATGGCGCTTGATCCCGCATGGAGTAAGAAAAAATCCCCGACGGGTAAAAAGGCGGGTAAAAAGTATTGGGCGTCTAAAAAAAACCGGCTTTCATTTTTCATGCAAAAAGATGAAACGTACATCTCGGACGGAGAGTTGCTTTTTGACTGGGAGGGCGCGGAATCCCCAGATTCTTTTTGGGTTTTTAACGAAGGAGCGCAGATGGCGGCATGGATTACCGACATTAGCCTTTTGAACAATGCGCTTGCGCGTATGGATATTCCTGTAACCATACCGGCGGACGCTATTTTTATCGCCGGTTTTCGGCACGGGGAAGATTGGCAGATAGTTTTTCGCATAGAGACTCCGGGGGCAGTTCAGGCGAGGGGGCTGTATTCCATACTTTCACTGCTTCGCGGAGCATTTGACGAGATACACATAAAAGACGCAAATGCGGCGATGATTGTGCGGCTTTTGCTTTCGGAACCGCCTGAGCTTGACGGCCGGGCGATAATTTTGAAGAGTCCGCCTGTTACAGGGGCGCGGCTCGCTGGACTAACAGAATTGTTATCTGTATACTTGAAGGAAAAATAATTATAACTATTCAGTCGTATGCGGGGGATAGCGAAAATCGGTCGAATGAAGGGGCTTTTAGCCCCGAAATGAGCCGATTAGAGCGAAAGGGGGAAAGGCAGTTCCAGAGGCGGCAGCCTTTGGAACGGAAGGAGCGAATGACACGGAGCCAAAACCTCCACCTAGCCCCCTTTGTTAAAGCACTAGAGAACAAGATAAAGTTCTGAAATTGCTCTAAGCCTGAATAGTTAAGTGATAGAGGAAATTATGCCTACTTACGAATATGAATGTAAAAAATGTGGCGATGCTTTTGAACTATTTCAGAGTATGAGCGATGAACCGGTAAGGGTCTGCCCAAAATGCGGCGGCGAGGCGCGGCGTCTGATAAACGGCGGCGCGGGCGTCATTTATAAAGGTTCAGGTTTTTACTCCACGGATAAATCCGCGCAGGCGCAAAAAAAGAAAAACACGGAAGCGGATAAACCTGCCGCAGTTCCTTGCGCTTCATGCCCGCATTCCGGCGATGTTCCGCCCTGTATGGAAAAAACCGCCGGTTAAACGCGGTGGAAAAGAAAGCCCCGTTTCCGGGCCGTTTCACGGCAAACGCAACGGGAAAAAAGAAGAAACCGCGATTTTTTTGTGATGGTTGCGGTACTGAGGTTACAGCCGACGCGGAATGTTGTCCGTGTTGCGGCAAATACTTTGCGTCTATACGCTGCCCGCGCTGCGGTTATAGCGGCGATAAAAGTACCTTTGACAAGGGCTGTCCGGCCTGCGGCTATTCCGCCCCGTCTTCAAGGCCCCGCCGCCCAAAGAACGATCCGCATACGGCGGAGGGCATTGTTCCCCAGTGGGTCTACGCCGTGAGCGCGGCGTTTCTTGTGATGCTTCTTGCCGTTTTATTGATGTATATTGTACGGTAAATGTTTCAGGCGCCGATCAGAATCGAACTGATGTATAATGCTTTTGCAGAGCACTCCCTTACCTCTTGGGTACGGCGCCAGTATAGTAAAAGTCTATAGTTTTTTTTTAAACCGGTCAAGCCGAAATTGTACCTCCAGTAGCAATTTTACTTTTACAGTGCCTCTGCTTTAACCGCTAAGGCCTTAAATTTTACCGCGAAGGCGAATAAGGCGAAGAAGGAAGGAGGGAAATTCTGTATTCTAAATCCTTATTCTCCTTCTGCGCCTTAGCGGTTAAATTTCAGGCATTTGCAGAGCAAGTTTAGCACCCCGGAGGCGCGAGTTGCACAACGGTCCGGTGTAGCAAAGTAAAATTGCTGGTACTCCGGCCGGCCCGAACGGAGCAAAAACGGAGAGAGAGGGATTCGAACCCTCGGTACCCTTACGGGTACAACGGTTTTCGAGACCGTCCGATTCAACCGCTCTCGCATCTCTCCAAAGCCTCCCTTCCGGCAGCAAAGCGGAGAGAGAGGGATTTGGCTTCCAGTCGCCGGCATCCTGCCGGCTTCTTCCAGCCCGCCTACGCCCGCTTACGGCGCCATCCGTGGCGCCTTATCCTCCCGTTGGTCGGCGCGGGCTTCGTTTCAAATCCCTCCCTTCCGGCAGCAAAGCGGAGAGAGAGGGATTTGAACCCTCGGTGCCCTTCCGGGCACACACGACTTCCAATCGTGCACCTTCGGCCGCTCGGTCATCTCTCCATTCAGCTTAGGTTTTAACGATATTGGAATTTAAGTTTGAGTGTCAAGCCCGCGCATTGCCTTCACTCCCTATTCATCAGTTCTTCCCACCACGAATCGTCAGGCAGGTCTTTATCTATCTGGACGAACAAGAGGCCGGCGCCACTCTGTGTCGGGTAGAGGGTATTTTGTATGTTAAGGTACGGGAGGCTTGCGCCGGGTATGGGCGTGTTTGTGATGCCGGCGCGAACCAGCGTTTCGGGATTGCGTTCCAGCGTGTCCCAGGCGCGGGCGGATTCGGCGAACTCGCCCAGCGCCCGTGCGCGATACGCGGGATTGCCGGTACGGGCGGCGAGCGCGTTATACGTTACGCCAAGGTTGTTGCGGGCCATCATCATGCGTTCAACGAGTTCACGGTGTTCCGTTACTTCATGCGGCTCCAGCATAGAAATGCGGTTGCGATCGTTTTCAAGCATATTAAGGAGGCGCTTGAAGTAACCTTCGGCGGCAAAATAGTCCGAGCGCATATACGCGGCGTTTCCCAAAGCGTGCAGCAGCCGCCTGTTGTACGGCGTTTCCATAGAGACGCTAAAGAACCGGTTCAAGGCCTGGGCGTAGTCTTCTACACGGTAGTAGGCGGAGCCAAGCCTGTACTGCATTTCAGGCGGCGACCAGCCGTTTTCCCCGGCGTTGGTGTAAAAATCTATCGCTTCCCTCATATCGCCCGACTTTGTGAAATAGGCAAGGTCGCCTAGGTAGGCGTACAGTTCCCCAAACTCAGCGGCGCGCGGCAAAAGGCGGCGGTCCACAGCATCTTCCATTACCTTTACCCCCTTGGCAAGGGCTTCCTCGGCGGGAAAAAATTCGCGGTCAGCTATCATCATGCGGGCAAGGCGGCGCTGGGTATCTATACGGTAATGGGTACGTTTAGACGACTCAGGGCGGGCTGTGTCGAAAGCCGCGGCGGCAATTTCCAGCGTCTGCCTTTCTTCCGGCACTGCGCCATAGCTGTTGTAGTAACGGGCCAGGTGATAATGCACTTCGGGAAGAGAAAAATCCTGCCCGCTCGCCCGCACCAGCACATCTTTTATCCCTTCTATGTCCCCTACATACTGATCGGGGACGCCTTTTACC
>JAIRMY010000236.1 GCA_031258335.1 Spirochaetaceae bacterium
CCATTTCAACCACTTCCTGGAATTCCGGCGGCGAGACATCCCTGCCGGCGGTAACGTACACAAGAATTTTTCGAGCGCCTTTTATTGACGACATTTCAAGCATAGGGTTACTCATGGCCGCCGAAGCCGCGTCTATGGCGCGGTTTTCGCCTGACCCGTTTCCTATGCCAATCAGAGCACCGCCCTGTTCCCGCATGAATTCACGCACATCGGCGAAGTCTATGTTTATCTCGCCATGCTTGGTTATTATGTCCGAGATGCCCTGAATACCCTGCCGGAGTACGTCGTCAACTTTCAGAAACATTTCCGGCATAGACGTATGACGGTCAACGATTTTGTACACATTTTGGTTGGGGATAGTTATGATGACATCAACGATGGAAGACAGCTTGGCAAGCCCTTCTTTGGCTATGTTCATCTTGTTCTTTCCCTCAAAATCGAAGGGCATGGTAACGACGCCTACCGTCAGCGCTCCGATCGATTGCGCTATCTCGGCGATGACAGGTGCCGAGCCGGTACCCGTGCCTCCGCCCATCCCTGTAGTAACGAAGACCATGTCCGCTCCGCGCAGCGCGTTTTCTATCATCTCACGGTCCTCCATAGCGGCGTTTTCGCCTATTTCGGGTCGTCCGCCGGCGCCAAGACCGCCGGTCAGTTTCGACCCTATGGGCAGTTTTACCAGCGCCTTGCTGTTGCTCAGTGCCTGTAAATCGGTGTTAGCCGTTATAAACTGAACATTCTCTAAACCGCATTCAATCATACGGTTTACCGCATAGGAGCCGCCTCCGCCCGTCCCTATAACCTTGATCACGGTTATGGTCTGTCCGGCGATTTCCCCATCAGTAACTTCCAAGATATTCATAATATCCTCCCAAATCCTATAAATTTATCCGCTTCCGCGGGTTTTTAACAAATAATGAGGAATGAGGAATGAAAATCTCATCATTCAACTGTTCCTGCCTCATCAACTTTTCCTGTCCCATCAACTGTTCCTGCCTCATCAAAGCCAAAGCGCCGGCGAGTATGGTGCTTCTGCTCAGAAAATATAAAAAGGGGGAAGGGGGAAGTCTCCCCCCTATGGGCGCATCCCCGCGCTTCGCGCGGGGTCGGGCTATCCGCTCCAATAAAGCCGCATGGCGCTACGCACCGGGCGGCTTTATTCCGCTTCTATCCCTTGCGCGTCCCGCGTGTCCGGTGCGCCACCGGCGCACCGGACAGCGGCAAACCCGCTTCACGGGATTGTGGGCTACCCCCTCAGCGGGGGACACCCCCGCAACGCCCCCGTACCCCCACATTCGCGTACCGCTACGCGGCTGGGTGGAGGCTTTGACTACCGTGTCCGCCCTCAATCCGCGAAAATCCGCGTAATCAGCGGACCCTTTCCGCAAAGTAAATCCGGCATCCATCAAAAAAACTCGCGTTTTAGCCAGCGGGCTAGCTTGGCGAAGAAGGAAAACGGGTTGGCTATGGGGTGCTTCAAAATTGTTTCCTGTCCGCCTTGGGAGAGGGCTGCGCCGCCTCCTCGTTCATTGCCTTCGAGTACGAGTCCCACCGCCGTGGCGTAGGCGGGGTTGCGGTAATCGTCAACGAGGCCGCCTACCGGCAGGGGGTTGCCTATTCTTACCGGCATATTAAAGACTTCGGCGGCGAGGTCCGCCGCGCCGGGGAGGTTCGCGCCTCCTCCTGTCAGGACGACGCCTCCGCCTAAGGTGCGCAGTTGGATGCTTTCCTCGACTTTTGTCTTGACGAGTTGAAAGATTTCCGTCATGCGCGGTTTTACGATACCGAGGATCAGAGAGCGCTGTATGGGAAACGGAGCGCGGCCTCCCATGCCCGGTACGATTATGGTTTCGTCCATACCGTCGAGCAGTGGTTCCCAGCAGCAACCTGAGCCTATTTTTATTCTTTCAGCCGTTTCTATGGCTATGTTTTTTACGATAGAGATGTCGCTTGTTACCTGTGCGCCGCCGACCGGGGCGGATGCTGTAAAACAGGCGGCGCCTTGGTTGTAGACGAGGATATTGGAGGTGCCGCCGCCGAGATCGAGGAGGACTACGCCCATCTCTTTTTCCTCTTCGGTGAGGACGGCGCGGCCTGCGGCAAGGGTTTGCAGGACTATGCCGTTGACGCGGAAACCGGCGCGATTCACGCAGTTGACGAGATTCTGCGCGCTTGTCTTGGAACAGGTGATGATGAGGACTTCGCTTTCGAGCCTCACGCCTATCATGTGGAGCGGGTCCCGTATGCCGGACTGGGCGTCGACGATGTAGGATTGCGGGATAACTTCGAGTATATCCCTATCCAGAGAAAAATCGACGGCGCGCGCCGCTTCCAGGACACGGTTCACATCGTCTTCGCTTATCTCACGATGAGAGCGGTTTTTGCCGTTCACCGCGACGACGCCGCGTGAGATGAGGCTTTCAACGTGGCCGCCGCTTATCCCTGTCCAGCAGCTTTCCGCGACCTGACCGCTCATCAGTTCGGCGGCTTCTACCGCGGCGGAGATGGAATGCAGCGTCGCCTCTATGTTTACCACTACACCCTTACGGAGGCCGGTGGAGAGGCTCTGTCCCACGCCTGTAATCGAAAAACCGCCCTCCGGCGTCCGTTCCGCTATAACGGCGCGAACCTTAGTTGTTCCTATGTCAAGCCCTACTATAATATTACTCTTCGCCATCTTCACATTTTCCTGATTTTGTAAGAAGCGGTATCCGTCCTAAAATCCAGTTCGTCAAGCGCCACGCCTTTTTCGCCCAGGACATCGAGCAGCAACAGCATATAGCGAAGTTTGTCTTCGGTTATACGCTGGCCTATGCGTATTCTTACCGGATTGTACACCGGATACAGCGTCAATTCGTAAGTCTCATACTTTTTCTTGTTTATGCGTATTTCGGAGATGGTAGAAAGCAGTTCCGGAGCCTCAACGCTCATGGTATGCAAATCACTGAACAATGGGACAAGGAATTTGGGGAGGCGCAGTCCCGCGTTTATGTTTTCAAAAACGAGGCCGGAAATTACAGGAAGCGTTGTGTTCAGCGGCGCGCCGCCTGACCGTCCTATCTGAAACAGTACGCCTTCCTTGTCAAAGAAGACAGGGAGAGTCCTTCCGCCTATGTTCGCCGCCGCCACCGCTACGGGAACGCGGCTGTTGATCACTATCTCTATGCTGTCCGGGAAATGCTTTATCACCGTCGCGCTTTCAACCGCGGGGATGGCGGACAGCGCTTCCTCCGAAGCGCGGGCATTTACCGACATGAACGAAGACCGTGAATCTATGCCGGCCTGTTCAAGCACGGCGATACGACTTACACCGTCGAGTCCTTTTATCTCAACCGAACTCAGAGGCATACAGGGGTTTATCACAAAGAGCCAGAGCAGTTCTCCCGCGAGCAGCACGGAACAGGCTGTGAGAATTCGCTTCAACGGTTTTTCAAACTTGAAGTTTTCTTTTTCGTCAACTGAGTCCGCGTCTACCGCGGCGTACTCCATAGCGGCTTTATACTCCACCGTAGACTCCATTATTTAAATCTCTTTCACGCGGTGAAGCGCCGCGGGAAATATTTACTATGAGGCCTGACATGATAAGCGTTACAAGCAGCGAGGAGCCTCCTGCGGAAAAGAAGGGCAGCGGTACGCCCGTGGCGGGCACAGCGCCGGAAACTACGGCTATGTTGAGCAAAGTTTGAGAGACAATGATGTTTACCATGCCGCAGGCCAAGAGTCGCTTGAATGTGCCGTCAGCGCGGAGCGCGGCACGGTAACCCCGCCACGCGAAAAAAGCGAACACAAGTATGAATATCACTACGCCTATGAATCCACCCTCCTCTGAAAACGCGGAGAAAATAAAATCGCTCTGTATTTCAGGCACACTTTCTATCTTCCGCGTCCCCTGACCTATCCCTTTTCCCCAAAAACCACCGGACTCGACGCTACGCTTTGACATCTGCGCCTGATACCCGGCGCCGAGCGGTTCCAATTTCGGCTGTAAAAAACTCATCAGCCTGCGCACGCGGTGTTCCTTTGTAAATACAAGGAGGAAAGAAATAGGCAAGAATACTATTACCGCGCTGGCAAAAAAACGTTTTTTTATTCCCGCGAGAAAGAATATAACGAGGGCGTTGCTTGCGATGAAAACAGCCGTTGAAAAATTGTTCTGTAGCAGTATCAGCGTAAAGAACAGAGCGGTAATCAGAGTCGGCGGGAGTATGCCGTATAAAAACGTATCCAGTTTTTCTTTTTTTTTGTCAAAAATATGAGCGAGGTAGAGCGGCAGTACCAGCTTGACGAGTTCGGACGGCTGAAACGAAAACCCGCCTATCCCTATCCAGCGGGACGCGCCGTTGAGATTAAGTCCTATGCCGGGGACAAAGGTCATGCAACAGAGAACGGCGGCGGCGGCCACCAGGAATTTTATCGAACCGCGCAGTGTTTCCATGTTTATGTTGGCGGCTATGAAAAAAAAGACAAAGCCAACCGCGGCGAACACGGACTGCCGGGAGACAAAATGCCAGCGGTCGCCATTGTACCAGTTTTCCGCGAAAGAGTAGGAAGCGGAATACAGCGCCGCCAAACCCGCTCCGGTGAGCAACAGTACGCATACTATTAGCGCGTGATCAAAAACTGTTTTGTTATCCGCGCCATCAACAGAAAAACTCATCCCTCCCCCCTAAGGATATCCAAAATTACTCTCTCCCCAACTATACACTTTTTACAAACAATGCGCAAGCGCCTTTGTTCACTGAATTTTTAATGTTGACAAGGCTATTATCGCAAACAACCCGCCAAGTATCCAGAAACGGTTTACAACTTTTGTTTCTTCCCAGCCTGACAATTCAAAATGATGGTGCAGCGGGGCCATTTTGAACACACGCTTCTTTTTCATCTTGTACACAAACACCTGTATTATTACCGACGCCGCTTCGAGCACAAAGACCCCTCCGGCTATCAGCACGACTATTTCTTTTTTTATCAGCAGCGATACTACCGATATGACTCCGCCCAAGGCAAGGCTTCCTACATCGCCCATGAATACATCGGCGGGGTGGGCGTTAAACCAGAGAAAACCGACGCAGGCGCCCACACCCGCGAGGCAGAACACGGTAAGCTCTCCAGCGCCCGGAATGTACGGAATCCCTAGGTACTCCGAATAGTCGGCGCGGCCTGAAAGGTATGTGAGGATTGCGAGGCTTATGAATACGAATATTAGAAGTCCTGATGCAAGGCCGTCAAGCCCGTCGCTCAAGTTTACAGCGTTGCTTTCACCCACCATGAGCAGCACGGC
>JAIRMY010000254.1 GCA_031258335.1 Spirochaetaceae bacterium
CTTGCCCGGTATGACAGGGAGCTTGTTCTTTATCAGGCTGAAGCATATCTGCGCCCCCGCACAGCCATGAGGGGCGTGGTCAACTACCAGCGTATCGTCAAGCCCCGCCAGTTGGTTGATAGCATGGACGTGGGCGCAGGAACTCACCGTCTGAAAATCCCTGTCTTTGTTTTTAAGGCAGCCCCGGCAACCCAGCCCCGTAAGTTCTTCGAGCGAGCCGTCGTAGCCTGTGATTGAACCGAGCCGCTGTTCCCTGCTGGGAACAGCGGCGGAAAGATTTATCGCCATAATCATACTCCTAAAAAATGAGCCTCGCCACCGTCAGCAAGTTTGGGCTGTTGGCGGCGGGGTAAAAACCGCTAAGTACCGTATTTTGAGTTATTCGCCTTGAACAAGGCGGCGGCTCGTTTGTACGTCGCGTCATCCGGGTAGCGCTCAAGTAGGCTGTCCAGCGCTTCCTGATAGATCGAGAGGTCTACGCGGTCTTTCAGGGCAAAAGGAGCGGTCCACTGGTAGACGCCGGCCGCTATGCTTGCGCGGTTGAGGTCGTCCAGTTTGTTAAACAGCGGGTCCGGGCTCACGGGGTTCTTGAAATTCACAAGCCCGCCGCCGTCATAGTCCTTTTCTGTGGCTATGTAGCGCACAACGTACTCCCGTTTTTGACTGGTGTACTTGGTCACGGCATCCACAATCTTTCCGGTATCTTCTTTGTAGTCGTGTTCCGCCCGGAGGAGCGCCATGAGTACGGCGACGTAGGCTGCCCTGTTCTCTTTCACGCCCTCAATGTTGGCGGTGAGGCGGCAGCAGATGTAATACGGCAGGTACTCGGCCATATCAAAGGCCTCGACACAGCCGGAAGCCTCGGCAAGCCAGATACGCTCTGTGGTAAGAAAGCCCGCGTCCACCGCGCCCTTCTTGATAGCCTCAAGCAGCACGTTGTTGTCGTCAAAGTTGATAAGCTCAAAGCTGTCCGGGTCAAAATCTGACTTTTTTTCCCTCAAGTACTGAAAAAGCTGGAATTGGGGCATACTGGTAAGCTGTCCGCCTATCTTCTTGCCCTTCCATTGGCTAAAGTCCCGGAAATCCGTATTCACGTTCTGCGGGCTTGCCACAAGGGAAGCGCCTTCCACGGCGACGCCGCCGACAATAACATGACTGCTGCCCTTGGCGAGCAAGGGCAGGGCGTTGGCGGAAAACGGGAAGATGTCCACCTTCCGCGTTTCAACCGCCGCGAGTCCGGACGGTACGGTGTCTATGGAGACAAACTCAATGTTCACGCCTTCCTCCTTGTAGTAACCCAACTCTTCCGCCGCCACCACCAAGGCGGGCCGCACCGCATCCTGTACGATGAGCCCTATCTTGAGCGTAGGCAGGGTGGATGGCTTGGCACAGCCGGAAAAACCCAACAATCCTGACAACAAGACGACGGCGAGCGCCGTCCTAACGGTTTTTTGCGCTGTTCTCATAACAACTCCTTAAAATGATTTATATAAAACCTATAGGTTTTATAGGATATTACCGCGAAATAAAAACTCCGTCAAGCCCCGGATGGAAAAGATGTCAAGCCAAAGTAGAAATGTCCCCTTTGAAACTACTTCAAAAATTTTAGGAAAAATGGCGCATAACGGCATATATGCGGCGTTCAACGGACAAAATGTTAGGCGCTGGACTGGGACGTGCCCATAAGAGAATGAGAAATGAAAAATGAATAGCAAGTTTTGCAAGAAGATGGGCAACATCAGCCGCGTATGCCTAACGCCCCTTTCATGCTGAACGCAGAAGCCGAAATCAGCTTTCGGAATGCTAGCGCGGAGCGCATTGAAACCCGCTGGCGGGTGTGTTATATTCTCTCTATGAAAACGAATAGGAATACAAGGATAATTTGTACCATGGGGCCGGCGGTGGCGACTGTTGAGATGGCGCGGTCTCTGATACGGAAGGGGATGAATATAGCCCGTTTCAATTTTTCACACGGCGATCATGCGGATAAGGCGAAGGCAATAGCCTTGGTCAGGGAGGCGGCGGAGGCCGAGAAGGCGGTGATAGCGTTGATGCTGGACACCAAGGGGCCGGAGATACGGACGGGCCTTGTGAAGGGTGGAAACAGTATCATGCTGGAAGCCGGCGAGACGGTTGATGTGATTGCCGCGTGCGACGCTGAAAAATTGTACGGCAAAGACGGCGTTTTTACGCAAAAAGAGAACGGCAAGACGCGAATCACGGTAAACTATGAACTCTTGGCGGACGATATAAAGCCGGGAGCGCATATCCTTATCGCCGACGGCCTCCTATCCCTGGAATTTTGCGGACTCGAAGGGCGGGTCATACGCTGCAAGGTTGAGGCGGGGGGCGAGCTTGGCGGGCGGAAGAACGTCAACGTACTCGGTGTGCATACCCGTCTTCCCGCGATGTCGGAGCAGGACATGGACGACCTGCGTTTCGGCGCGGAGCAGGGCATGGATTGCGTCGCCGCGTCGTTTATCAGGAAACCGCAGGATGTTATCACGATACAGAAATTCTTAGGCTCGGTAAATTCCGATATGCCGGTTATATCAAAAATAGAAGATGACGAGGGGCTGGGAAACATAGAGGAGATAATCCGTGTATCGGCGGGGATTATGGTGGCGCGGGGCGATCTTGGCGTACAGATTCCGCCGGAACAGGTGCCTTTGGCGCAGAAACGTATAATAGCTCTGTGCAATAACGAGGGGAAACCTGTGATAACCGCGACGCAGATGCTCGATTCCATGATACGGAATCCGCGCCCCACGCGGGCGGAAGCCGGCGATGTGGCAAACGCCATCCTTGACGGCAGTGATTGCGTTATGCTCTCCGGCGAGACGGCGAACGGCGCTTACCCCGAAAATGCGGTCGAGACTATGGACAGGATAGCGCGTACTGTGGAAGCCTCCGATGTGTACAAACGCAATCAGGCGGAACGGCGCGGCCTGTTGAAGCGGGACGGCGATGTGCCGCAGTCTATAGCCGAGTCCGCCGTTCTGATAGCGGAAACCATCAAGGCCGCCTGCATAATAGCCCCGACGATTTCAGGCAATACGGCGCGACTTGTCAGCAAGTACCGCCCGCTTTGCCCTATTCTGGGCGCGTCGGCAAGCGACAGAATACGCCGGAGGATGCTGCTTTACTGGGGCGTGATTCCGCTTGCCGTCCAAAACGAGCTTGACAGCGAAGCGATGGTACAGGGGGCGCAGAGCGCCGCGATAAAAGAGGGACTTGTCAAGGTGTCGGATAAGGTTGTGTTCGCCGCCGGAATACCGGTAAACACCCCGAATTCAACGAATACCATACGTATCAACGTTGTCGGCAAGATACTTGCTCGCGGTTACCGCGGTTTTGGCGGACGCTGTACCGGGCGCATCGTAAAGGCAAACACGCTTGCCGAAGCGTCGCAGGCGTTGCGGAACAAGGGCGGCGAAATCCTGCTTACCCATACGCTGGACAACTCTTTTCTCCCTGTTATCAGAATAGCGAGCGGCATAATCGTAGAGGGGGCTTCGGAATTCTCCCGCGATATGCTCAAAATGATAAACCCGCGCATAGTGTACATAGCGCAGGTACAAAACGCGATGACAAAACTGGAAGAG
>JAIRMY010000144.1 GCA_031258335.1 Spirochaetaceae bacterium
TACCTCTTGGGGGGGGGGGGGGATACGCGATATAAATTACACATTTTCCCTCATGACTCTTACCTTGGAACCCGGCCAAAATCATTCTTTGGTTTTTATGAAGTAATCAGACGCAAGCCCGCGCATCAAAGTAATCCGGCTTAGGCGCACAGCCTCATGGTTGCAGGTACGGCGGAGGAACTCCATCCCTCTTCCCTTTGAAATACGAAGATACTGTAACATGGTGATTTTTTTTTGTCAAGGTGTTTTGTCGTTAACCTGTTGTTAATCAGTGATAAGTTCACCCCCTAATTAACAAGCGATTCGTTCACTCCCCATGGCAAAAACGCAAAATTTTCCAATGGCAAGCAGTTAATAAATCCCTCCCAGAGCTTCAGAGACGACACATGGGACGTGCTTCGTCATTTTTTGGTTTTTTTACGTTTTACCCAAAGGGGTTATCTTTTCGCCCGTGAATTAGCGCCCTTAGGGGGTGAAGGAATCGCTAGTTATTGACAGGTGTTGTCAAGTCATGTCAACGGCCGCGCCTACTTAACAGCCAGGTTCATAGTTTGTATAATTTATACAATGGCATTTGAAGTTACGGCAACGAGGCGCAGGCCGAAAACCTTTGACGAGCTTGCGGGACAGGAATTCGTCAGCGCTACGCTACGAAAGTCTATTGAGGCGGGTAAGATAGCGCACGCTTACCTGTTTTCCGGGCCGCGTGGTTGCGGGAAGACGAGCGCGGCGCGGATTTTGGCCCGTTCCTTGAACTGCGAAAAAGGCCCGGGTGTCGATCCTTGCGGCGTCTGTTCAAACTGTACGGAGATAAGCAAGGGAACAAGCCTGGACGTGATAGAAATAGACGGCGCGTCTAATACAGGCGTGAATGACGTGCGACAGATAAAAGACGAGGTTTTGTTCCCGCCAAATTCCGGGCATTACAAAATCTACATAATTGACGAGGTTCATATGCTCTCCAACAACGCCTTCAATGCGCTGTTAAAGACTATAGAGGAACCGCCGCCGTACATAGTTTTTATCTTTGCCACGACGGAACTGCACAAAGTGCCCGCTACTATAAAGAGCCGTTGCCAGCAATTCGCGTTCAAACTGATACCAATAGAGACGATAAAGGATCTCCTTGCCGCGGCCTGCAAGGAACTTTCGATAGAGGCGGAGGACGAAGCCCTGTTTTGGATAGCCCGCGAATCTACGGGCAGCCTGCGGGATGCCTACACGTTGTTTGACCAGGTGGCGTCATTTTCCGAAGGGCATATACGGACGGCGCTTATCCGTGAAAAACTTGGGCTTGTCGGGTTGGATAACCTGAATGCCATTGCCGAAGCCTGCGCCGACAGTGATACCGGCGCGGCGTTTGCCCTGCTTGATAACGTTATCGAAAACGGCGTTTCCATTGAACAGTTTATCATAGACCTTGCGGGTTTTTACCGGAGTCTTTTGCTGCTAAAAAGCGGCGTTACCAAAGAGAGTCTCTTGGGCTATGCGCCTGAGCGGTTTTCGGAAAAGGTAATTGCCGCGCTTGATTTACAGCGCATAGAGCAGGGTTTGAAAATACTGCTTGAAACGCATAGGGCCATACGTTACTCGGTTTCGCCGCGTTTCGAGCTTGAAACGGCAATTGCCGAGCTATGTATCCTTGTAAAATGGGTGTCCCAGGAGGATTTACGGATGGCCATAGAAGGGGTGCGTTCACTTTTTGGGGCTAACCCATCTGGGGCTAATCCATCCGCGAGAGTCAACGCCGCCGGGCGCGAGGCGGAGGAGCAGCCTACCGGCGGCGCGGAACGGTCTATGGCAGATGAGTTTAAGCGCAGGATAGCGGCGCGGGGGAATTCCGGCGCGGAGAGGGCAGAAAGCCGCCATCCCCCGGAAGAAGGCGGCGTCATGCCGCCGGAGGTCGGCTTTGTGGAAAAAGTCTTTCAGGCAACGGTGGTAGATTAAAACAGGAGGGTTGATTTATGGCGAAAATACCAGAGGAGCTGCTGAAGAACGCTCAAAAAATTCAGCAAACAATGGACAGCTTAAAGAATAGGCTGGGCTACATCACGGTAACCGGACAGGCGGGCGGCGGCATGGTTGAGATCGAGATGAACGCGAAACAGGAATTGATAGGCGTACGCATAGAACCGGAGGCGGTAGGCGATATTGAAGTGCTGCAAGACTTGATACTTGCCGCGTACAACTCCGCCATTGAGAAAGTTAAGGATGCGTTGAATGACCAGGTAGGCTCGTATACAGATTTAATCAAAGACCTGCTGCCTGACGATTTGAAATTCTAGCGGTCTGTATGAACGCCATTGACAACTTGGTCGCGCTGTTATCGCGGTTGCCCGGTATAGGCAAGAAAAGCGCCCAACGGCTGGCTTATCACATACTGGAAGCGCCGCGTTCCTACGCCGAAACGCTTGCCACCGCGTTATCTACGCTGCACGATTCAATAAAACGCTGTTCCGTCTGCGGGAGTTTTACGGAAACCGACCCATGCCCTATCTGCACGGACAAAACACGCGATGCCACGCTGCTATGCGTCGTGGAACGCTCTCAGGATGTAAGGGTGATAGAGGAATCCCGCGAATACGGAGGGCGTTTTCATGTGCTGGGCGGACTCATAGCCCCGCTTGACGGCATAGGGCCGGACGACCTTGCCATAGGCAGCCTGCTTGCCCGTGTACGGAACGAGCGTATACGCGAGGTAATACTTGCGTTGAATCCCACCGTTGAAGGCGATACGACATCGCTTTACATTCAAAAGATGCTGAAGGATATGCCTGCCGCCGTTACCCGCCTGGCTTCCGGACTCCCTGTAGGCGGCGATCTGGAGTACGCCGACCGCCTGACGCTCGCCCGGAGCCTCCGGGGGCGAGTAACGATGTAGGCGGGCCGGGCTGCTGTCAGACCGCTATTATCCAATGGTAAAAAGGGATATTCTATAGTAATTCTGCTTTACAATACCGAGAACATCTGCTATACTATGATGTATGGCATACGATACGAAATTCAGAAAGCGTGTAATTGAATATAAAGACGCTGGGCATACATTTAAGGA
>JAIRMY010000185.1 GCA_031258335.1 Spirochaetaceae bacterium
TTCAGTTTCCGTTATGCCGCAGACACCGGCGTATTCTTCGGAGAGTCCTATTTCCCGGAGTTGGTTCAGGTCGCTGAATATGCTCACCTTTGAAAAACGTGTGACTCCTGTCAGCATTACAAAGCGCAGCGCGGCATCGGCGCTCTTTAGCACGCCGTAAAACGGTTTTAATTCGGCGCGGAGGGCGGCGTTCAGTTTTTCGTCGCTCATGCTTTCTAAGAGCGGCTTGTCGTATTCGTCCACGAGAACGACCGCCTGTCTGCCCGTCTTTTTGTATAGCCCTTCGATGAGCGTCTTGAAACGTAACGACGGGGCTTCTACGGAAGTTTCCAGCCCCCATTCTTTTTCCCACGAGTCTACGCTGTAATTTAAGAATTCGTTAAGGTTTTCGACTGTGGCATAAGACGTGGAGTTAAAATCCAGATGAAGCACCGGGTATTCCCGCCATTCCGTTTCCAGTTTTGCTATTGTCAACCCCTCGAATAACTCTTTTTTTCCCAGAAAATACGCCTTTAGCGTAGTGAGCAAAAGACTCTTGCCAAAACGCCGCGGACGGCTCAAGAAGTACGGTGCGGGTTCGCTCGCAAGCCGCCAGACGTACTCCGTCTTGTCAACGTAAACGCAGTCAAAGTTACGCAGCTTCTCAAAATCCTGTATGCCTATAGGCATCTTCCGCGCCGGCGTATTAGGACGGTTAGAATTATGTATAATTCCCATAGTGTCTGAGTATACCGCCGAAACGCCCCCGCGTAAACCAGTCGGCTCACTATTAAATGCCGCCGCTTGCCCGTTTCAGCGCGTCAACAAAGTCCTGGCCGTGGGTGAACGAGGCGCGGTTTAGTATGCAGTCCTTCGCGCAGAGTATATTTACACGTTCAGCCTTTACGCGCTTTTCCCTTTCGGCTATCGTTGTAATGTCTTTTACCTGAGCCATGCCTACGGTGCGGCGTATAAGTTCCATCCCTGTGCAGCCCGCCGTATCGGAAATGATAGAGGCAAGGTAGTATTCGGCGAAGCCCTCTGTCTTGGCCATAACGTCGGTAACATTTTTCGCAAATCCGTCAAGGAATTTTTGTTTGAACAGATCTATTACAGATACAGCAGTGGCTAAAACCCAATCGCAAAAGGCGTGTTTTCCCGCCGCGTTTCCATTCTGCCACGCAAAAAACAGATTCGCTATAATATTTCCAACGTCGTAGCCTATGGGACCGTAAAACGCGAACTCGGGATCAAACACCCGTGTGGCCGCACCCGGCGCCCCTGAATCATCGTCTCTTACAAAGATAGAACCTGTATGAAGATCGCCATGCAGCAGGGCCTGCGCGTTATTCATAAATTCAAACTTTAACTTTGCCGCTTCCAGAAGTAATTTTTTATCGCCGTACAGCTCTTTTTTTACAAAATCAACATTTTCCGGCGTTACAATGTTACGTTTTTTATTATCGTTGTAAGGCTCCGTGTATACAAGGTCTTCGGTAATCTCGCAAAGCTCAGGATTGATAAATCTTTTTACCAAATCTTTTTTTGCCTTGTGTTCCATTACAATATCCGTGGTGTTAAGCAGCGTGTTCACCATATAATCGGTAATGTCTCCGGCAAAATGCGGTAGTATTTTATGCTCCATCAGCGCGTAGCGCATCAGCCTGTAGTCAGAGAGGTCTTCCATAACGCAGACGCACATCACGGTGTCGTACTGATACACCTTTGGCACGAGTCCGCCGGCGTACTTGTCCTGTATCAACAGAATCTCGGACTCTATGCGGTTACGGTCTGTCGAAACCTTCATCTCGGCGGATATGCGCAAGGAAACCCCCGCCTGCTTTACTATGAGCGAGCTTCCGTCCGCCTCGTTTACCACGCGAAAAACATAGTTCAGATTCCCGTCGCCTATCTCTTTTACGCTTAACTTACGCGGGGGCTTAAAAAAATCCGGCATTTTCGCGGTAACGTAATCCGCCACATCGCTTTCTTTCATCAAAAAATATTTATCGTAGAGCGCCATAACAAAATTCTCCTTATCCTCTTTGAGTCATTTTTTACGAATATAGTTTAATGCCAGCGCAATCGCAAGCACCAAGCCCTTAAAAATATTTACCGTGTAATACGGTACCGACGCCATTATCAAACCGTTTTCCAGTATGCCTATGAGAATTGCGCCGGCAAGCGTACCGAAAGCGTTTGGCCGTCCTATCCCCGCTACGGAAATTCCTATATGCGCCGCCGCCACGGATCCTATCAGGTAAGGCGAACCGGAATTTATCTGAGCGTTTCCTACACGCGCCCCTATCAGTATGCCGCCTATGGATGCCATGACCGCGCTTAACACGTATGCAAGGGCGCGGTATTTTTGAACGTTGATTCCCGACAGCCGCGCGGCTTCGGCGTTGGCGCCCACCGCATACATATAACGGCCATGTTTTGTGTACGTGAGAAATATAAAAGCTAAAACCACGACAAAGAGCATGATGATTATTATCCATGGCTCCCGTCCTATAGTCCGTAAGAAAGCGGGAACCTTTCCCACAGCCGAGAGTCCGTCCGGCCTTACCATTCGCTCGTTTATGGCGCCGCCTCCGGCGTAAGTCATGGCGACGCCCTCAAACATGAACATAGTCGCCAGCGTCGCAAGCATATCAAATATTTTTAATTTAACGATAAGAAAAGAATTTACCGCCGCTATAGCAAGCGATATGATTATTGTAATGAATATGGCCTGCAAGGTTCCGCCCGCGGTGCTTCCAAACGAAAACCATACAAGAAATGTCATATTCACGGTGTTTGCAAGCGTCGCCGCGGAGCCGACGGAAAGGTCTATGCCGTTCACGGCAAGCGAAAATGTCATGCCTGTCGCTATTATCGTTACTATGCATACGGCGCGGAGTATGGTCGTCATGTTGGATATGGTCCTGAACGAACTCATGGACGCGGAAAATACAACTATCAACGCGATAATCGTAAGCAGTACGCCCCATTTTGCGATAAAGTCTACGATAACCGATTTATTCGCAGGTCTATTAAACCGTTTATTTGCGGGCGGCGTTGTACTCACCAATCTCATAAATCAATTACCTCCTGTAGAATAGTATAGCAGTTCTTTTTCGTTTGTGTCCCGTGATACCACCTCTTTGACAATTTCGCCGTCAAACATGATATAGGCGCGGTCAGTTATGGAGAGTATCTCGCTGAATTCACAGGTGGCGTAGATTATACCCTTGCCCTGCGCCGCAAGGTCTTCTATCAGCCTGAATATGTCGCGCTTTGCCCCCACGTCCACGCCTTTTGTCGGTTCATCAAATATGTACACATCGGCGCAGGCGATGCACCATTTTCCCACGACGATTTTCTGCTGGTTACCGCCTGAGAGGTACGCCGCCTCTTGATGTTCGGAAGACGCTTTGATGCCCAGCGTATCAATCATACCCCGCGCCGCTTCCGTCTGCCTTCTTTTGATGACAAAGCCCGGCCTGTTCAAGAATTTATCCAGCGCGGCCATCGTTATATTCGCGTAAAGCGGATCGTTAATCACGAGCCCTTCTTTCCGCCGTTCCTCAGGCACAAAGGCAAGCCCGCGTTTAACCGCTTCAATGGGCGAAGCCGGCGTAACATCCCTGCCGTTTAACAAAACCTTCCCGCTTACGGAACGGTATGCCCCAAAAATTGTCTTACAAAAGTTCCGTTTTGCCCGCGCCTACAAGCCTGGCGATTCCCGCAATCTCGCCGCGCCTGACGCTCAGGTTGATGTTTTTTACCCTACCTTCGGCTTCGGAAAGCCCGCGCAGTTCAAGAACAACTTCTCCCGCGCCTACATTATTTTTTTGATATACTTCATCAATCTTTCTGCCAAGCATATACTCAACTATCTGATTGATGGTAAGATCGGGCGAAATATCCATGCTTTTTACAACCTGCCCGTCTTTCATTATGGTAATGTGTTCGCATATTTCAAACAATTCCGGCAGGCGGTGGGATATAAAAACTATTCCGACATTTTCTTCTTTTGCAAGGCGGCGTATAACGTTGAACAGATTCTCGGTTTCCTTACCGGGAAGCGGCGCCGTAGGTTCATCCAGCAAAAGAAATTTGCATTTTTCCCGCGCCGCGCCTGCAAGCAGTACCATCTGTTTTTCGGCAAGGGATAAACCTGAAACATTTTTCCGCACGTCTATTTCCACACCGAGCCGCAGAAGGGCATCCCGCGCCGCGTATACTATTCCAGTTAATAAACTGCCTTCCGCCCATTTTATTGACTAAGACATTCGTCATAATATTTTCCGCGACGGAAAGAGACGGCGACAGGGCGGTGTCAACTTCCTGATAGACAATTTCTATTCCAAGTTCTTTCGCCGCCCTGGGAGAGCGGACATCCGCTTCCTTCCCGTCAATAAATATTTTACCCGTGTAGGCGCTGTTTACGCCGGATAACACCTTTATCAGCGTGGATTTTCCCGCGCCGTTTGCCCCGACGAGCGCGTATATCTTGCCGCTTTCTATGCTAAAATTCACATTTGAAAGCGCTTTTACGCCGGGGAACTCTATAGATATGTTTTCAGTACGCAGAGTGGATTTTTCTGTCTGTTTCAAAATTAACCTTGCAATATAGTTTGTTTTATTGTAACTATTCAGGCGTAGAACGATTTCAGAACTTTTTCTTGCTCTCTAGTGCTTTAACAAAGGGGGCTACCGCCCCCGTTCGCTCCAATCGGCTCATTTCGGGGCTAAAAGTCCTTCATTCCGCCGATTTCCGCTATCCCCCGCAGGCGACTGAATAGTTACAAAAATTCTACCGCTTTGCCGTCCGGTTTTGTGTTGGTATTTTACAACGGGAATCCCCGGCGGCTGATTGTCGTGAAAAAAATATTGTTATAGAGTGTAAAGACGGCATATATGACGGATAAGATACTGATACTGGATTTTGGCAGCCAGACGACGGCGCTGATAGGGCGGCGCATACGCGAGATGGGTGTTTACGCGGAGATCGCCGGCGGCGATGTTAAGCTGGAAGGCGGTATCACCGAAGGTGTGCGGGGCATAGTGCTTTCCGGGTCGCCTGAATCGGTTTACGGGGCGGGGCTAAAGCCTGACCCCTACATTTACCGGTGCGGACTGCCGCTCTTGGGTATATGCTATGGTCTACAGCGTATGACGGCGGATAATGGCGGCCTTGTCGGGGCGCTTCCCAACCGCGAGTACGGCGGCGTACAGGTAACAGTACACGGCGGAGAGCGCATCCCGCCGTACGCTGAGCCTTTTCTAGAGGCCTTTGGGGAGGCGGGCGTGATTACCGCGTGGATGAGCCACGGCGATACTCTGACGCGGCTTGCCCCAGGTTTCATTCAATGCGGTACGAGCGCGGCGGGTTTTCCGGCGGCGCTGGTTCATCAGAGCAATAAGTGGTTCGGCGTGCAGTTCCACCCCGAAGTAACGCATACGGAACGCGGCGTCGAACTCCTTGCGGCGTTTGTGTTTAACATCTGCGGCTGTTCCAAAGGCTGGACTATGGAGAGCTACCTTGCCGCGGCGAAAGACGAGATCCGCCTACGCGCCGGAGACAGAGATGTCCTGTTGTTGATTTCAGGCGGTGTCGATTCGGCGGTAACCGGCGCCCTGCTCCTCAATGCCCTCGGGCCGGAGCGCGTCCACCTCTTGTACATGGATACAGGGTTGATGAGAAAGAACGAGACAGCGCTCGTAAAGGCGAATCTGGAAAAGCTGGGGGCGCGTCATCTTCACATCGTACACTGCGAGGATGAATTTTTTGCCGCGCTGGCAGGTCTTACCGCGCCGGAGGACAAGCGCAAGGTGATAGGAGACCTGTTCGTCAAGGTACAGGAACGTGAGCTTGCCCGTTTGGGCTTGGATGACTCGTACCTCTTGGCTCAAGGGACGCTGTACACAGACCTGATAGAAAGCGGCAAAGGCGTAGGAAACAATGCTCATCTTATAAAAAGCCACCATAATGTAGGAAGTCCGCTCATCGAGGCAAAACGGCGCGAGGGCAGGCTGCTTGAACCGCTGGATAAGTTGTACAAGGATGAGGTGCGGGCTCTAGGCCGTCTTCTCGGTCTTGACGAGACTATAACCGGGCGGCATCCGTTTCCCGGACCGGGTCTTGCCGTCAGGATACCCGGCGAAGTTACCCGTGAAAAATGCGAAATCCTCCGCGAGGTAGACGCTGTATTCATAGACGAACTCCACAAACGGCGGACGGCGGACGGGCGTAGGACGCTGTACGAAGACATCTGGCAGGCCTTTGCCGTGCTACTCCCCATACGCTCAGTCGGGGTCGCCGGTGACGCGCGTAAATACGGCTGGGTGGCGGCGCTTCGCGCGGTAACGAGCGCGGACGGGATGACTGCGGACGTGTACCCGTTCCCGCCCGGCGACCTCATAGAGATTGCCACTCTGATAACCAACACCGTACCCGGCATAGGCCGCGTTACCTATGACATATCGAGCAAACCCCCTGCCACCATAGAATGGGAGTAGGGGCGGTCTGTAACTATCATACGGTATTTTCATTTTATTGCTAAAAGCATATAATTCAAGCAATGTAGACAAATAAGGAGCATCTTTATGGATATACGTCAAAAACTTTCGTCAAAAAATTTTTTTGTATTTAATCTCGTGCTTATGGGGGCTATTTTTGGCTTCTCATTCGCGTTTCTAGCTTTTACCTGCACGAGTCCGCAGTCGAACAGGACGGTAAAGGCTCAAGGAACCGATGTTACGATTCCCGCGAGTGCGCTTGAGACGGCTGAACAGATACAGTCCGTATTCCGCGCCATTGCCGATAAGGTTGTGCCGTCCGTGGTCGAGTTAAAAACCGTTTCGGTACGCAGGCAGGAGACGCCGAATTTTCCCGGTATCCCGTTTGAATTCTTTTTTGGACCCCAGCAGCCCGGCGAAGGCGGGCGGGAGTACCGCTCTCAGGGATTGGGTTCCGGCATCATAGTGCGGAAGGAAAATGACACGTACTATGTTTTAACGAACAACCACGTCGTTACCGATACGAACAACAATCCGGTTGACGAGATACGCATAGCCGCAGGGGACAACAAGGAATACCCTGCGGAACTCGTTGCCCATGAACAGCGCCGCGACCTTGCCATGGTAAAATTCACCACCAAGGACAAGCACCCGCTTGCCGTGCTCGGCGATTCGGACCTTGTCGATGTAGGGGACTGGGCTATTGCCGTGGGCAACCCGCTTGGCTTTGAATCATCGGTAACCATGGGGATAATAAGCGCCGTCGGGCGTACAGGCGGGCCAGGAGACAACATCAACGACTTCATACAGACCGACGCCTCGATAAACCAGGGGAATTCAGGTGGCGCTCTGGTAAACATACGCGGCGAGGTGATAGGTATAAATATGTGGATAGCGAGCAGCACAGGCGGCGGCTCTATGGGGCTGGGCTTTGCTATCCCGATCAACAACGTCAAAGGCATCATAGATGAATTCATAGACAACGGGGTGGTTAGTGACGGCTGGCTGGGGGTATCACTGCTTGACATAGACAGCGAAAC
>JAIRMY010000197.1 GCA_031258335.1 Spirochaetaceae bacterium
CCCAATACCATGTTCAGGGTTGAGCTTAACAATCAAAACGGGCATTTGATACTTGCCCATCTTTCCGGGAAGATGCGCAAGCACTACATACGAATCGTGCCGGGGGATCATGTGCGTATAGCATTGTCGCCTTATGATCTAAGCCGCGGACGTATAATATACCGTGAGCGATAAATACCGTGCCCGCTTCCGGAGAAGGGGCAATGCCTTACATCCCGCCTATTCCTCCCTATCATCGTTTTAACGATTTTATCAGTACAAAAAATCAGCGTTTTGACGTGCTCATGTCCCTGCTTGACGAGTTAAAGCTTGATGCTTCTGTGGCGAACATAGCGGGCGGGCGGCATATCTTTGTAGCCTCGTCTTCGCATCCCGGTGAGGGAAAGAAAAAGGCTGCCACCGTACTTGCCGCTCATTACGACAGGACGGTGGACAGTCCGGGGGCTAACGATAACGGGGCGGCGGTTTTCATGTTGATAGAGGCTGCCCTGCGTTTGCGAAGGCGGGCTGCGGGGAACTGGCTCTTAATTTTTACCGACAAAGAAGAATTGGAGAGCGGTGAAAGTCTAAAGGCGCAAGGAGCGTATTCCCTTGCCATGGGCATAAAGGAAACAAGGCTGGGGGCTTGTAATTTTTTTATTTTCGATGCCTGCGGGCGGGGCGATACGCTGATAATATCCAGGACGGCGGGCTATCTTTTAAAAAATGAGCGCGGCGGAAACATAGCCACGCTTAAAAACCGGCTCAGGCAGTTGCAGTTAAGGGCTATGGACGCGGCGAAAAATTGCCTAGGCGGGCGGTTTTTACTGCTGCCCACGCCTTTTTCCGATGACGCCGGTTTCCTACGGGCGGGTTTGGCGGCTCAGACGATAACGGTACTGCCCGCGAAAGAAGCGGCGGCTTTTTCATCGTTTGTCCGCAGAAACGAGTTTTACATCAACGCGCTTATCAGCAGCGAACAGCGTAAACGGAGCGGCGTTGAGCATATACCGCGTACATGGCGTCTATTGAACAGTCCGGAGGATACCGCCGAACATCTCGATGGGAATAACTTTAGCGGTGTGGCGCGGTTTGCGGTCGAGCTGTGCCGCATGGAGGTCTAGCTTTGTCCGGCTGTTGATTATTTTTCGTATTCTGATGATAATAACAGTTGATTATTTTTTTCGCTGGAGGATCCAAGATGAAAAGATTTTTTTATTCGTTTTTGGCATTAACGGTGTTCGCGCTATGCGCCGTAGATATAAGCGCAGAGGAAAATGAGTATACGGCTGAAGAGATAGTAGCCATGCTTGACAAGAATTTTGCAACCTATCCGTGGGCGCATATTTTCTACAACAGAAAGATTCCGGATCAGGGCGGGCCTCGTACAAGGCTTAGCGGCGGAGCATACGGACAGGGGGAAGTCGTTACTGTGGAAATCAGAAAGGACGGCTGGCGTTACGAGATAAAAATTAACTTTTCCAACGAAAGACAGGCTTACGCGAAACGCTCATACGATGTTAAAAAGGCGATATACCATTCAATAACCGAGCTTCTTCCACAAACGGATCTTCCGCAAACGGAGCAGGACGACGTTTCTTAAGCTGTTTTTATGGAGAATTATAAACGCGATAGGACTTGTGGTGAGCTCCGCGCCGGCGATGCCGGTACGGTATGTACGCTGAACGGCTGGGTTCACCGCAAACGGGATCACGGCGGGATTTCATTTATAAACCTTAGGGATGCTTACGGAGTTACTCAGGTTGTTGTTGACGAGAACGCCGGGGCGGAACTCGCGGCGACGGCGGCGGAACTTCACAACGAATACTGCGTAGCGATACGCGGGACCGTCCGCCTGCGCCCCGATTCTATGAAAAACCCTGAAATGCCGACCGGCGATGTTGAACTTCTTGCCGACAGCATGGTTATACTCAACAGGTGCCCGGTTTTGCCCTTCCAGATAGAGGACGAAACGGGGGCGAAGGACGAATTGCGTTTGAAGTACCGCTATCTTGACCTGCGTACAGCGACCATGCAGAAACGCCTACGGCTACGGGGCGAGGTTACGTTTGCCGTACGCGAATGGATGCGGGAACAGGGTTTTTGTGAGATAGAAACCCCTACGTTTATACGCTCCACACCTGAGGGCGCGCGTGACTACCTTGTGCCGTCCAGACTTTACGCGGGGAAATTCTACGCGCTGCCCCAGTCTCCCCAGCTTTACAAACAACTGTTGATGGTGGCGGGCTTTGACAAATACTTCCAGATTGCCCGTTGTTACCGTGATGAAGATTCACGGGGCGACAGGCAGCCCGAATTCACCCAGATTGACATAGAGATGTCGTTTGTCTCACGGGATGACGTGCTCAAAATGACGGAGGGACTCTTTGCCCATGTCTTTAAAAAATGCCTAGAGGTGAATCTTCCGGCTGAATTCCCCCGTTTAAGCCATGACGAAGCGATGGAAACCTATGGCACAGACAAGCCGGATCTACGTTTTGGGATGAAGTTACAGGACTTTAGCCGGTTTACGGCGGAAAGCGGCTTCGAGGCGTTCAAGCAGACCTTGGCGGCGGGCGGCGCGGTCAAGGCCATTGTCGTTAGCAAGCAGGCGTCTCTTTCCCGCAAGCGCATAGAGGAACTCGAAGCCCACGCAAAGATTTACGGGGCGAAGGGGCTTGCATGGATGAAGGTCGCGGGGACAGAGACTGCCCCCGTTCTCGAAGGCGGCATCGCAAAATTTTTTACAGCGCGGACGGCGGAGCTTACAGGGATTCTTGGCGCCGCGCCGGGAGACCTTATCCTGATTGTCGCGGATAAGCGCCGCACGGCTAACGTGAGCCTTGGCGCGGTACGGTCCAAGTTGGCGGCGGACTTAGGTCTCTGTGCGCCGGATGACTTTCAGTTTGTTTGGATTGTTGACTTTCCGCTGTTTGAGTTCAACGATGAGGAAGGACACTGGGAGGCGGCGCACCATTTGTTCTCGTACCCGCAGGAACAGTACCACCAAAGCATGGAGGCTGACCCGGGCTCTGTAAAAGGCGATTTGTACGACCTTGTACTGAACGGCTGTGAGCTTGCCTCCGGTTCTATCCGCATACACGACCCTGAACTGCAAAAACGGGTCTTTAGAATTGCCGGCCTAGACGAGGCGGAAGCGGTGAAAAAGTTCGGCTTTTTGACGGAAGCGTTTGGTTACGGAGCGCCGCCGCACGGCGGCATAGCGCCCGGCCTCGACCGCCTCGTGATGCTGATGACCGGTGTCTCATCTATTAAAGAGGTCATCGCTTTTCCAAAGAATTCGTTTGCCCAAAGCCCCATGGACGGCAGTCCCGGCGAGGTTGACGACAGCCAGCTAGCCGAACTTCACCTGACGCTACGAGCGGAGCCATAAGCCTGCCGTAGGAGGCAGGGGTGTGTGTTTTGTTTGTGCAAAAAGTCCACTGATTACGCTGATTTTCACAGATTATAAAGGCTAAAATCAGTGTTAATCCGTGAAATCTGTGGACCTTTCTTAAGCCGAAACACTATAGTTCTTATCTGGGATAAGCCTTTCCGGGATCCCAACTGCCGAGCCTCCTTTCACCGTTGATGCTGGGTATCTCCATGATCATACCCGGTTCAATCAAGTCGGGGTTTTGAGGGTCGGGAATTTTATTTTTATTCGCGTGATACAGAATAGGCCAGCGCCGGGGATCGCCGTAGACCCATGAACGCCCGGCTATATTCCAGAAACAGTCGCCGTACTCCTCCCATGACCTTACGGTATACCGTGCGGGTAGCGGCGTTTCTCTGTCGTCAGTTATCGTCTTATTTTCAACAACGACGGCGGCTGGGACCGCTGTTTCAGGCGCGTTTATCACAGCCGCCTCTGTGTTTACAGGCTCCGTTTGCGGAACTATGGCGGCGGGGACCGCTGTTTCAGGCGTGTTTATCACAGCCGCTTCAGTTTTCTCAGGCTGCGTTTGCGGAACTACGGCGGCGGCAGCCTTTGGAGGCGCCGTGTTTCCCGTGCGCGCACCCACAGCGGTCAGTGTTTCGATAACCTTGTCGGCGTTGCTGATGGCATCATCCCACTTTCTCGCGTCCCTGGCTATAAGGCCGAGATTGTAGTACGTTTTTGCGTTGTAAAATTCCGAGGGGTAATAGTTTTTGACCTGCGACATATCCGCCAGCGCCAGCCTCTGCAATGCGTCGCTCATCTTATTGTTGACGACATATATTTTTACCTGCTGTCTTACATACACATCAGAAAACTCCGCGGCTTTTGCCGCATCGGACGCGCATTTCACCGCCTCGTCATAATTACCGCCGGCGAGCAGTTGCCGCGCCAGTTTTTGCAGGCGCAGGCTCTCGGCAAGATACCTGTTTCCCCGTATGTTGCTCATTATTTCATCAGGGTACTCGGTTACGGCGGCTGAGGCAAAAAAAACAGCCTGCGTCAAAATCAACAACATTGCAATGCGTTTTACATTAAAGTTTTTCATAGGACATCTCCATTTTGGTCTACAGAATCCTCAAGCAATTTTATCGCGTCTTCGACTATTTTTTCGCTTTCGGTTATTTTTTCTTCCGCGTTTTTCAGCGCAAATTCCGCCTTTTCCTTTTTTTCCGCCGCAATCTTTATAGTTTCCTCAAAAGCCGGTATTGATTGTTCAAAAAAGTCTATAGCGGCAAAGTAATCTTTAACACGAAAAGCGGCGGACCCTTTGTTGTGCAGCTCCGTTGCAAGGTTATACTTGTCTTTTACCGCTATATCGGCGCGCAGTTTAAGCGCTTCCTGCTGTTTTTCCCCGGAATTAACGCGCAGCGCTTCGGTTTTTGCCATCCAAACAGCGTCTACAATGGCGTTGAACCCGGCAAGCGCGAGACGGGCGTCGCTCATCGCGTTTTCGTTAAACGCCTCCAACCCGGCATCGTGCACTTCTTCGGCGCGTTTTAACATCTCGTCCGCCTCGTCAAATGCCTGCCTGTCAACGTCATCGAATCCCGCGTTTATTATTACCTGACGTTTCGCCCTGGTTTCCGCCAATATCGCCCCTAATTCCGCGTATTCCTGTTTACTCTGTTCCAAACCAGCAGTATCAGCCTCGCTCGGCACGGGCGGCACATGGGAGGACTCCGCGGTAAGATTCGTATCGCTTAGCTCCGGTTTTTTCTCGGAAGTGGTTTCGGCGGCAGGCTGTTCTGTAACAGCCGCCTGCGGTGCGGTTTTTGGAGCGCTCTTGCATGAAAAAAACATACTCACGGCTAAAATTACAAAACAGATTCCCAGCAGATTTATTTTCAAAATAAACTCCTATTACCTAACTATCGGAATATTTATCCCCCTTCTTGATACCCCCGCCGCCCGCCAGCGGGTTTCAATGCGCTCCGCGC
>JAIRMY010000011.1 GCA_031258335.1 Spirochaetaceae bacterium
AACCAGTCGTATACCCCAGCCTCAGCTTTTTCCCATCAACAAGCCTGTAATCCGCATCCACCTTTCAACCTCAACCTCGTCCTCGTCCGCCAACCTCAGCCCGCCATAGACCCGCTTACTAATCCGCCTGCTTGGAAACCTTGGGGTATTCTATGCGGGAATGGTAAAAGCCTACAAGGACGCGGACAAAACTCGACTTTATCGTCTCCATATCACGGAATGTAAGGGCGGACTCGGCGAGTTGCCCGTTTTCATACTTGTCGTTGAACAAATCGCCGATAAATTTTTCGAGGCGGGCTACGGTCGGCTTTTCCAGTGTGCGCGAGGCGGCTTCGGTAACATCGGCAAGCATCACAACGGCGGACTCACGGGAGCGCGGCGGATTGCCGGGATAGCAAAAATCTTCCCTGTTTACCTGCCCCTCTTTTTCGAGCGCCGCGTTGTAAAACCACTTGATAAGCGAATTGCCATGATGTTCCGCTATAAAACTGATAACCTCTGTCGGCAGCCCTATAGCCCTCGCCTTTTCTATGCCGAGTTTGACATGAGAACGTATGATTGTAGCGGAAAGGCGGGGGTTCAATTCGTTGTGCTTGTTGTACAGTTTTTGATTCTCGACAAAGTATTCGGGATGGTCTATCTTGCCTATGTCGTGGTAGTACGCTCCTACCCGGGCGAGCAGCGCATTTGCCCCTATCTCGTTGCAGGCTGCTTCCGCAAGGTTAGCCACCATCATTGAGTGGCTGTACGTCCCGGGAGCGGAGTTTTCCAGCTTTCTCAGAATAGGAGCGCTGGTATCGAGCAGTTCTATCAGTTTGAACGTGGTGGCAAGGTGCAGGGCGTTTTCGATTACAGGGAGTATTCCCAACGTCAGCATACCGGATGCCAAACCGTTCATCGCCGACCAGAACAGTATGAATGGGTAGAGTTTAAGCGGGCAGCCTCGAATCAAAAGGATAGAAACAACGGCGATGATGTTTACCGCGGCAATTACCGTGCCGGCCTGTAACATATCCGCGCGCCGCCGCGCCTTGTGCAATGACAGAGCGCCCGAAGCGCCGGATGCCACGGCTATTATGCACGAGTCGATGTCCGCCGCGCCGGAGATCAAAACGCCCATGGGAAGAAGAAGCGCCGTCATCATACCCAGACGGGACTCCATCGATATGGAAATCAGCATGACGATGAGCGCCGTAGGCAGGACTATGGAAACCGGCATAAACCCCCGGAACGGCGCTATGTTTCTCGCAAAGAAGGCGGCGACAAAGTAACAGGCGCTCAGGATGGACAACAGGATAACCTCGTTTTCCGTGCGACGGCGGTTTCCCATGCCGGTCAAGCGGCGGCCGGTGAAGAATACAATCAGCATAAAAAACAGGGCAAAGAGCAGGAAACGCCCGGTGAAAACCGCCGCCCTTGTCTTATCCCCCATCAAAAAAGCGCCGGCTGAAACCACGAATGAAAGCAACGTTACGACGGCATTCTTTTTTGTAAATCCGAATGATTTTACCATGCCCACCGCGGACTCAAAGATATTTTTACGCTCGCCATTGTTATTTTTATTCGTTTTCATAGGCCTGTATTATCTTTTTAATCAGCGGATTCCTCACCACATCAGCGGTGTTGAGGTATGAAAAATGAATATCGTGTATGCCTTTGAGTATGGCAAGCGCGTGCAAGAGCCCTGACTCTACCCGCTTGGGCAGGTCTATCTGTGTCGCGTCCCCGGTTATCACAGCCCGCGAGCCGTGTCCCAGCCGTGTAAGGAACATCTTCATCTGCTCTTTTGTCGTATTCTGCGCCTCGTCAAGGATGATGAACGCCTCGTTCAGGCTCCGTCCGCGCATATAGGCGAGCGGGGCGATTTCTATTATTCGGTTTTCTTCTAGACGGCGTATTACCTCGTAAGGTATCAGCGCCTCCATAGCGTCGTAAAGCGGGCGGAGATAGGGGTTTATCTTTTGGGCAAGGTCGCCGGGTAAAAAGCCCAGACTTTCGCCAGCCTCTACAACGGGGCGGGTAAGCACAAGTTTGCGTATTTTTTTTGAGAGCACGAGGGACAGCGCGTTAGCTATAGCCAGGTAGGTCTTGCCCGTCCCTGCGGGCCCCACGCAGAAGCATATATCCGCCTCGCGCATTCCCTGGATATATGCGGCCTGATTCCCGCTCCGGGGAAAAACCTTCCCAAAGCCGTGCGGTATGCTTATGCAGTTTGAGCGTATAGTCTCGGCGTGGCGGGCGCCGCCGTTTTCCGTTTCATTCCCGCCGGCAAGCGCCCTGACAAAATCCGGAGACGGCAGTTCGCCAAGTCGCGCCGCGTTGATAAGGTTATCCATCACGCTGCGAAAACGTTCCGCGCTAGTCCCGTCAAGCCCCTCCATCCGCACTTCGTTACCCCGCACCGCAAGTTTGCCGCCCAGGGTACGCTCAAGAACTTTTAGATTGCCGTCATTAGAACCGCATACGGCGGAAACCAAATCCCCGCTGTCCAGCACTATGGTAACACTGTCTTCCAAACACGCCTCTATTACCTAAAGTTTAAGCGTCCCGCTAACTATCGTCAAGAACAGCGGGAGACCTTGTCATAAGAACTAAAACCTGACATACTCTCCTCATGGTCAACGAAAATATGCGTGAACCCCAAATGGGGCTGACTTTTGAAAAAGTATGGGCAATGTTTCAGGAGACGGCTCAACAATTTAAGGAGACGGAGCGACAATTCAAGGAAATCGCCCTGCAATCCAAGGAGACTGAGCGTCAATTCAAGGATATCGCCCTGCAATCCAAGGAGACGGATCGTCAATTTAAGGAGACGGACCGTCAATTCAAGGAAATCGTCCTGCAATCCAAGGAGACTGACCGAAAAATCAGCAAGTTGGGGCATAGAATCGGCGATTTGGTGGAACATATTATAGCGCCCAATCTGTTGGAAAAATTCAACGCTCTCAAATTTAACTTTGGGAAAATGGGCGCGGATGTAAGTTTTAAAGATTCCAAAGGGAAGTCCGTCGCGGAGGTAGATGTTCTGCTGGAAGACGGCGACACCGCCATGGCGGTAGAGGTAAAGACAAAATTAACAACTTCGGATGTCAAGGAACATACAGAGCGGATGGGAAAGTTGCGGAAATACGCCGATGACCATAACGATAAAAGAGACTTGATAGGCGCGGTTGCGGGCGCGATAGTACCGGAAAACGTTAAACAGTTTGCGTTAAAAAGCGGTTTTTTTGTGATAGAACAATCCGGGGACACGGTAAAGATAGATGTCCCAGAGGACTTTGTCCCCAAAAGATGGTAGAGCCCGTCCTCGTAGCCAAATAAATACCCAAAATATCCGGTTGAAATTGACAATAAAACTGGCTCAATTGAATTTGTGGCAACAAATAAAAAGAAAAACCAACGGCGCATAACAGGCTGGGATGAGATGTGACCCGGTACGCGCCCAGCATATGCTGTCTTTGAGGGCAAAATGGGAGAGCCACCGCTGGCAGGAGGTCTGTCAGGCTATTGCCTGATTACACCCTTTTTTTACCTACACCCGTCTCACTTCGCCCTATTGACACCCGATCCCGCCTCGTGCTATTTATTATATTACAATGGTGTTGCGGAACCCTGTTATCAACAATTCTCGCGCCGGGCGTACCGGCTATGCCTCCGATGGGCTTTTTCCAGTAAAGAATCCCGTTGTGTCCCGCTGTAGGCCGGAGGTTTCCGCGTATACTCGCCGTTCCCACTCACTAGTAACTGTTCACCGCGTGTCCGCCCCCCCCCCCCCCCCACACTGGCGGGGGCGGATTAGGAGGCCGCTGCAGTACCCCGGCGCGC